>NZ_JAWOVM010000002.1:0-161479 GCF_033339895.1 Vibrio sp. 1751 | reverse complement strand
ACCAGATAGAAGAACTTTAGTTGCAGCTAAAGTCTGGGTCTCACCTTACCCGATTGGAGTACTTATTATCCATACAAACTGTTCAAGAGGGATTCGCAACGCGTGGCATTTTTGCTATGCGTTGACTTTAGTGTTTAAGGTGGTAGGCGTTCGCTTCGGTAATGCGTTGCTCACACCTTAACAGGGCGTTAGCAATCAGGGAGAAATTGGAGTTGAGTGGTTATCAATCGAATTTAGAAAGTCAACTGAACATGCTCAGTGAGACTTGGAGTTCATTAATAAGTAACGGAATCATCAACGAAACAGAGTTAGTTCTAGAATTTAGTTACTTATGTCCAAATAAAGCATCAGCCATTCAACTAAACGATGCTCTCGAAAACTATGAGTGATTGATCAGAAGTGAGGGGTTTATTAACCGTTCATGGTTTGTTGAAGGATATTCTCACCCGACAACGGTAACCAAAGACATCCTTGCTCAATGGTTAGACTTTATGGTTACAAAAGGTTGGGAGTTTTAATGTACCTTTGATGGTTTTGGGGCTTCGTTTAGTTAAATTGCTAACAAACTGTTTAAGAGTGATTCGCAACGCGTGGCATTTTAACTGTGCGTTGAGCTCAGTGATTAAATCGGTATGCGGAAGGTTCGGTATTGCGTTGCTCAACTCCAAAAGGTCATTAATACTCAAAGGTCAAATATGGATATTTACCCAGAAATCGAGTTATCTAAAGCACAGCATAATGCAATTGAAGCTCTTAGAAACCAGTCGTTTCCTGAACATCAAGTTACTCGCTCTTACTATAAGCAACTCCCGCATATGAGAGTTCTGAATTACGAAGGTGATCAGTTAGTTGGTTACATGGGATTAGACTACAGAGTTGTTCGCGTTGGTGATGAAATTTATAAAGTATTAGGTGTGAGTGACTTTTGTGTCGAGAGCAAAGTTCAAAGACAAGGTATTGGCACAACAATGTTGTCTCAACTCAGCGAGTATGCGTCCACTAAAGATGTCGACTTCATCATTTTAGTCTCCGATTTGGAGCGTTTTTATGTGGCTAATGGTTATCAGCGCCTTAACTCTCTAAGTTCTTGGTTGCGCGTTCATGAACATAAAAATTACGGTGTTGCTGTAGAGCAACTAGATGATTTATATGTTAAACCTATCAGCGGCAAAACTTGGGCTGTTGGTCATATAGATTGGTTAGGGTATATGTATTAGTCTGTAGTGGGCTAATAAATTGTTCAAAAAGAAATACTACACGTGGCATTTCCAATTAGCGTTTCTTATACCTTACGGGAGCGCTTTCCCACAAGGAGTAATATGTGATTGTAGTAGCAAGGTTTTCTTTTCCTCATGAAGCTCATATTGCGAGAGCAAGCCTAGATAGTGTCGGAATAGAAAGTTACATCGCTGACGAGCACACGGTAAATACTCAGTGGCTTTATTCAAATGCAATTGGCGGCGTCCGTCTGATGGTGGCCGAAAGTGATGCAGAAGATGCGAAACAAATACTTAGTAGCGATTTCTCAGAATCATTGGGAAATGAAGTTGACGTTGATGAAGAAAAAGACGTTTGCCCTAAATGTGGTAGTAAAGATCTATTTGCATTTACAAAAGGTAAACGCCCAGCTTTCTTAGTTTTTATTTTACTGGGTTTTCCACTGTTTTTTTACAAGCATGGTTATAAGTGTAAGCAGTGTGGGGAGTTTAGTGAAAAACTTTAAATCTTTAGATAACAAGGTATTAAAGAGATAATTTGTACTCGTAGTATTTTTACGATGAGTTATGTCGAGTGCTTATACAAGAAGTCAGAGTTACTGCTTGCTTACAAGCAAAGCATTATACGATAGTGAAGGAATAACATTGAATGAGTGAAATTAAAACAATAGAGCAGTTAAAAGAAATTTACGCAGAGCCAAGTGCGAGAGCTAAAAATAAAGCTCTGCCTGTGCTGGATGTTCATGCGATTACATTAATTAATAATTGCCATTTTGCAGTTCTAAGTACCGCTGATTCACAAGGGTATATCGATCTTTCTCCTAAAGGAGGGGAGCCTGGCTTCGTAAAAGTTTTAGATGAATCAACATTGTTGCTCCCTGATAGCTCGGGGAACAATCGTATCGATAGTCTAAAAAATATCATTAGTAACCCCAAGGTAGGGTTGTTATTGATGGTAAATGGTATTGATGAAGTGCTCCGTATTAAAGGAATCGCAAGTATTCACACCGACGCCAACTTGATATCTGCTTGCCCCGATGGAAGTAAAGATCCTAAGGTTGTTATCAAAATAGTCATAGAGAGTATGTACTTTCATTGTGCAAAAGCGGTGATGAGAGGGAAACTTTGGTCTGATGACTATAAAGTAAATCGCTCAATTCTCCCTTCATTAGCTCAAATCTTTAAAGATCAACAAAAGTTAGAAAGTAAAGCGCTTAATCAAGAAGAGATGTTGAAATATTACCAATCTAGCCTTTAGAACATGCGTGGTAATATATTGAAAAGATAGAAAAATCAGGTTCGACCGTGCTCTGCGGAAGTATGGATTAGGTTTAGTGGGGATGTTACTGTCTCAATAATGTTAGTTCACCAATAAGCAATTGTTAGTCCAAATTTTAAAATGAAAAATGCAGAAAAATTTACTCTAGAAAATTACGTTTTGGCTAGTCCGGGAGCTAGGTGTGTTGGACAAATGATTGATCTTTTTGTCAGTTTTAGCATTTTTACTCTCGTTTTATGGGTCGGCTTAGAAATCGGTATTGAAAAAGAGCTTGTGCGCGCTACAGCAGTAACTGCGACTGTATCGTATTACCTTTTTTCTGATTGTTTACCAAATGGTCAAAGTGTGGGTAAAAAACTTTTGGGCATTGCAGTTATAAGTGCAAGAACGGGTAAAAAGTGCAATATTTTTCAGTCGCTCTTTCGAAATGTTATTACTCCATTCTTCGGTTTTATTGACTCAATTTTCATTCTTGGTAAAAAGAGGCAACGGCTCGGTGATAAGTTAGTGAGAACGGTGGTGGTAGTTCACTAACTTGTTGAAAAAATTGATAGCGCTGAGGACTTGGGTTCAAGTTGGGCTTTGTTTTCGTGGTGAAATAACCTCGTTTAGGTGGTAGCGTTACTCACATACTTAATGTAGCGTTGTAAGAAAATTGGTATTGGAGTCCAAGTTTTATGTCAGAAAAAGAGAAAATGTTAGCAGGTGAGCTTTATGACCCAAGTGATGAAGAGTTATTAAAGTTAAGGTTGAGCGCTAGGTTACTAACTGAAAAATTGAATGCGACCTCTGTTGAGCATAAACAAAAGCGAGTTGAAATAACTAAGCACTTGTTCGGCACAACAGGTGACGATATTCATGTTGAATCTTCTTTCAATTGCGACTACGGATCCAACATTCACGTTGGAGATAATTTCTACGCTAATTTTGGTTGTGTGATTTTGGATGTTGCGGAAGTTAAGTTTGGTGATAACTGTTTACTTGGGCCGCAAGTTGGCATTTATACTGCGACTCATCCCTTAGATCCTATCGAGAGGAACAGTGGTTTAGAGCTAGCAAAGCCCATAAACATTGGTGACAATTGTTGGATAGGTGGCCATGCCGTAATCAACCCTGGCGTAACACTTGGGAACAACGTGGTAGTAGCCTCTGGCGCAGTCGTTACAAAGAGTTTTGGAGACAATGTCGTTGTTGGTGGTAACCCAGCCAGAGTACTGAAGGAAATCGTCACTAAGCGATAATAAAGTATATGGACTATTTTGAGCCTGAGTTTAGGACTTATGATCAACTCACCCCAAGCTTTGATGCGTTCAACGGTTACTTGTTGACGCACTTGAATGTCTAAAATTTGCTTCAATATAGAGTCGTTACACGTGGCGCTTTTACCGTGCGTTGAGCTTGTTTAAAAGTCTCATACGAAATCATTTGTATTACGTGTCTCATACTTTTATTGGATTTTCGTCACCAATAACTAACCAAAAGGCTGACTCCTAAATGTTAGTAACAAAGATTGAAACGGAACGATTAATTCTAAGAGAGCTAGTTGAAGATGATGCAAGCGAATTGTTTGACATCTTCTCAGACCATGAGGTCATGAAATATTGGAACTCTGGCCCTTGGGTTTCAATTGAAGAAGCGCGGACATTTATAGCCAAGAGTACACAGGCCATGAATAGCAATACAGAAGTGACACTAGGCATCTTCCTAAAGAGCAATGGCCAACTTCTGGGTAAGATAATGCTGTTTAATCACGTGAAAGAGTCTAGGCGCGCAGAAATTGGCTTTGGCGTGAGTCGTCATTTCTGGGGTAAAGGCATGGTATTAGAGGCGGGAACTGCATTAATCGAACACGCATTCAAAACACTGAATCTACGTCGAATCGAGGCTGAGATAGATCCAGACAATGCTTCTTCAGGTAAAGTCTTGGAACGGTTAGGTTTTATAAAGGAAGGTTTCCTTAGGCAGCGTTGGGAAGTGAATGGAGTAGTCTCAGATTCAGCTATTTACGGGTTGTTAGCTAAACCCCTGGACAGCGTTTAGTACCCAGCCTTAAAAGCATCTAATAGATCTAGCCTGCTCGTACTCAATACACAGCCTTACACTTGACGGCGAGGTTTCTTGAATTGACTTGGTGGTCACTGAATGTACTATCAAGGATAGGACTTACTGCAAGGATAGCAGCATGAGCGAGAAATTATTTTGGGTTAATCCCTACCAAACAGAACTTAACTCAAGAGTGACCAATGTAGACGGAAATAAGGTTGAATTGGACCAGACTATCTTCTTTGCAGAGTCTGGAGGCCAAGAGAGTGATAAAGGAACGATTAATGGTATTCCGGTTTTGATTGCTCAAAAGTTAGGTGTTCGACTTATTTACACATTGGAATCCTCTCCAAATTTTACTCTTGGTGACATTGTAACTACGAGTATTGATTGGAAGCGTAGATACGCCTTAATGAAGCTACACTTTGCGGCTGAAGTGGTGCTCGAGATGTTTTATCAGCGTCGGGAAGGCATTGTTAAGATAGGCGCGCATATTTCTGAAAATAAGAGTCGCATAGATTTCGAGTGGTCTGAAAATATTGGTCCGTTATTGAAAGAAATTGAAACTGATGTGCAAGATTTGATTAACTCTGATTCAGTTATTATTAGTGACTTTTCCGATCAAGAGAGTGAAAGAAGGTATTGGAGAGTGGATGGGTTTGCGCAAGTACCTTGCGGTGGCACTCATTTAAAGCGCACATCAGAAGTCGGCCAAATTCAGTTAAAACGCTAGAACATCGGTAAAGGCAAAGAAAGGGTAGGGATAACCTTATGCTCGTAAGTCGATAGGGCATTAGAAATAGAATCCTAACACGTGGCATTTTAATTCATGGTGAGATTCACATTTGCGATATGATGGTTGAGATTGAGGGCGTGTTGGCTACTTCTTAACGAAAGGTTACAGGGGCGAGAGGATTATATGTCGAAAGTAACATTGAAAGGCTTTATTTTAGTTCCGGAAAAGGATTTAGAATTAGTAAAACATGCGTTAATAACTCACAAAAGGCTCACGTTAGAAGAGCCGGGCTGCCTTACTTTTCTTGTGACTCAAAGCTCGACTAATCCTTTTCGTTTTGATGTCTATGAAGAGTTCGTCGACAAAGCCTCTTTTAAGCAACATCAGGAAAGAGTTCAAGCCTCACATTGGGGAAAAGTAACTGCCAATGTTAAACGTCAATACGAAATCTTTGAATGTGTGCATGACTAATCGAATCGGAGTGATTTAGAGCGTTTACACTTTGCTTTTCAGGTTGCTCTACCTCTACTATGTTGCTTTATTCATCTATTAACCTAGCTTAGTGTTCCTGATACTTTGCCGTATTAAATCTAGAAATTTTAATGGAGGTGTTATGTTTAGAGTTGTGTATGAATGGCGTGTGCCAAGTGAAAAAATGGATGAGTTTCAAAATATATGGCGTTCGACGACAGATTCAATTCATCAGTCAGTAGAAGGGGCGCTTGGTAGTTTTATGCTTCGTTCTTACGATGTACCGGAAAAGGTTTTAACTATTGCCAAGTGGCGAACACGTGAAGACTGGGAGCGGTTTTGGGGAACTAGTAACCCAGAAAAAATGAAGAAGATGAGTGAAATTGCAGAGCGTATTTCAGTTGAACCATTCGATGAAATTGAAGATAGAACTAAGTAGGGCAATAGAAACGTTAAAGTGATGCCTAATGAACAGTTTGGCGGACAATATGAAAGACAACCTTAACCAAGGAATAGGGTTATGCAGATTTTAATCGTTGGAGGTAGTAAGGGTCTAGGAAGGTTCTTGGCTACGAACTTACAGGGTACAGAAATTTATGCGATTTCTAGATCAAAGCTAGTTGAGGAGGGAGTCGCTTCTGTTTGTATTGACGTTGATCCCGGTAAAAAGCCAGATTATACGTGCTTCAAAGGTGTAGAGTTTGACATCATAGTTTATTTGGCGTCGATGTGGGGAGAGTCTTTAGAATTGACAACAAACGAACTGATTGAGTTTATGAATGTTGGTCCGATTGGGTATCTTAATTTAGTCAATGAGCTTAACGCTTTAGGTTCACTTAACGATAAATGCAATATTGTATCTATTGGCTCTACAGCAGAGCTTTCAGAAAGTAGTGAATACCCTGCATTCGCCCTCAGTAAAAGATTACTCAAAGATATTTCTAGCCAGCTGCAAAACGTTTATCGTGATTACCGCTTTACTCACTTTACAATAGGTGGGATCGGGCATGCTGAAGAGGAACGTATTGAGTATTCGAGTGTTTTGGAGATTATAAATATGCTAACCAAGCTTGATCCAAACACATACCTTTCAAATATGCATATAAAGTCCAAGCTAGGAATGTAGCTCTCAAGCTGTATTACGTACCTGTTTCTATGGTTTGGCATCATGTGCATTCTTTTTATTGAGCTATGGTTATAACTCCAATGAAAGGAGTTTACTTATGTCATACATTGATGGGTTTGTCGCTGCAGTACCGACAGCGAATAAAGAAAAGTATATCGCACACGCAAAAATAGCAGCAGAAATGTTCAGGGAGTTTGGGGCCTTAAAGGTTGTTGAGACGTGGGGGAGTGAAGTACCAGATGGTGAGATCACATCATTTCCCATGGCAGTTAACGCTGAAAGCAACGAAACCGTTGTGTTTTCGTGGGTAGTCTGGCCTTCAAAAGAAGTTCGGGACTCAGGGTGGCAGCGGATCATGGCTGATCCTCGAATGAGTCCAGACAATAACCCAATGCCCTTTGATGGAAAGCGTCTCATTTATGGCGGATTTGATGTTATTTTGGAGCAGTAAAATACCAAAGAATCTCAACTCGATTCGTAACACTTGGTGTTTTAATCAGTATTACGCTTCTGATGTACGTTCAATAGAGTATTCCGCGATAAGTGTTGATAAAACTCCATTTGGAGGCTTAGAGTAAAAATGGAAGAGATAAATTATTCACTGATTGTCGTATCAGCTATCGCTGCCATCGTTAGCCCCGGACCTGCAACTCTTGCGATAGCAGGCACGTCAATGAACCACGGTCGACGCTTTGGAGGGTATTTGGCTGCAGGTGTTTTAACGGGGTCTTTATTTTGGTCAACCTCAGCCGCTTTTGGTCTCGCAACCATACTCTATAGCAATGTTTGGCTTTTTGAAATTCTTAGATATTGTGGGGCATTTTATCTTTTATATTTGGCTTTAAAGTCCGTACATTCTGCCTGCAACATCGAGCAGCTAAAGTTACCCAAAACATACGTAACGACAAAGAAGGGTAACTACTTAACCGGAGTGTTAATTCACTTAACTAACCCAAAGGCTATTCTGTTTTTTGGTGCGCTTTATTCGATAGGGGTTCCTCCTACGGCCAGTCCGTTGGAATTGTTGTCGGTCATTTTTGTTGTAGGGCTGGTTAGTGCTTTGGTTTTCTTTGGCTATGCTTTTCTTTTCGCGTATAAAAAGGTCAGGCAAACCTATCTCAGATTCAAAGCAGTTTTTGAAGGCGTGTTCGCGTTATTTTTTGGTGTGGCAAGTATTAAGTTGCTGCTTAGTGAGGCAGGAAAATGAAGCAAAAAAGGCTTGAAGAAATAAGAATAGATAATCTATCTGATTTGACGGTCTATTAAGTATACTAAGTAGCCGATTTGTTAACTTCCATAAGAGCTGCTGGCTAGAAAAAGCTTACAACCAAACGATGCTAAATATTATCATTCAAAGGGCTAACAAAGGCCCATAATTTAATTCGTATCACTGTTCATGATTGTGCTCTTCGCGCAGTGCTGTAGTATTAGTAACGTGTTGTTAATACTAAATATAACCAATTGAAACCTGGACGTTGCATTACTTGTAGTTCGATGAAATGTTATCCCGCAAGACGTTAATTTGGAGAAAAGAATGGATTCAAACTCACTATTATTATTTGTTGTCGCTTGTCTCGCTATCAACATGATTCCTGGACCTGATGTAATTTATATTGTTTCCAATACAATAAAAGGTAAATTATCTGCTGGGCTGAAAGCGGCTCTGGGGCTTGGTGTTGGTTACTTTTTTCATACACTAGCGGCATGTTTAGGTTTGTCAGCAATAATTCTGAGTTCATCTTTGGCTTTTAGCGTTGTTAAATGGTTAGGGGCCGCTTACCTAGTTTATTTAGGTGTTCAGTCATTACTGTCCATGTGGCGTGGAGAAAATAAAATCGTTGAAAACAAAAATGTTGATAATAATAAAAATGTGTTTGTTCAGGGGGTTATCGTCAGCGTCTTGAATCCAAAAGTAGCGCTATTCTTTCTCTCGTTTCTGCCTCAATTTATTGATACGTCTGCAAGCTCAACATCAATGCAATTATTAGTACTTGGCTTGCTGTTCAGCGTACTTGCGACGACATGTAACGTTTTGTACGCCTCTGTGGGTAATTGGGTATTTAGTCGTCCACACTCTCAGCGTTATTCAAGAACTCTTGAAGGTGTTTCAGGTATTCTACTTATCAGTCTAGCGAGTAAAGTGGCATTTAGTGATCGTTAGATACAGGGCATTTTATTCTCGTGATTATTATATGGCTAATGTTTGCTCAATCTATACGCTAAATGAGTGCTATTGCATAGGTTGAATCACAAATTTCAAAAATACCAATAAGTGAACGTATTTATTTATAGTATGGTTGGCGCGATTTTATCGTAGCTAGGTTAATAACATGAAAAATAAAGTAATTCTGTGTTCCGCATTCCTTTTGGGTTTGTCAGGTTGTGCTTCTGTTCCTACTGTTGATTCGACAGTATCAAATCAAATGAAATCATTTGAAGCACCTCAAAAGGGGAACGCAGGGATTTACATTTACCGAGAAGATGCTTTTGTCGGAGCAGCGCTTAAAAAGTATGTTTACGTCGATGGGGAATGTATTGGTGAAACCGCTCCTGGTGTATTCTTCTACCATGAGGTCGAAGGCAATAAAGAACATCAAGTAAGTACAGAGTCTGAGTTTTCTGAAAATCACTTAACTATCTTAACGGAAGAGGGCCGTAATTATTTCGTTAATCAATACATTAAAATGGGTGTATTTGTTGGTGGTGCGGGCGTAGAACTCGTAGACGAAAGCAAAGGTAAAGCAGAAGTACTAAAAGTCGACATGGCAGAAAAAGGAAACTGTTCTTCGATCTAGTTTTACAAACAGACCGCTTTTTAGATTAAAAAACACATTATCAATGTAACCCAACGCTTGATGAGATCCATTCAGCGTTGGGTTTTGTATTTTTGGCAAACAGTATACCTATTTCAGACCGCATGATTTGCCACCTCCTAGCTTGAGCCCACTTATTGTTCAAAGAATCTACTTGTGAAACGTGAATTTTCGAGAGGATTTCGTAGGGAGCAATCCTACAAACGCGATTAACAGATATGCCATTCCATCATTAACCTTGTCGAGTGTATTGCTAAACTAGGTAGCGGTGTGTCTCCTCTCATTAAACAAATAATAGGTATATCAGTTTTAGCTTCTATACCTTTACATCATGCACTCGGAGCGCAATTTAAAATCAAAGGGCTAACACCAATATTAGAGAAAAATCTTGAAAGTCACCTTACACCACTAACGAAACTCTCTGTTTCAAACATTACCTCAAATCGACTAACGCAGATGGTTAATAATGCGTTAAACCCTTATGGCTACTATCATTCCGAGCTCAATGTTCAGAGATCAGAGAATGATCTCATCACGCTTGAGGTTGACGCGGGGGAGGTTATGTTGGTCAAAAAATCTAATATTGCTGTGTCGGGAGAGGCCAGTAACGATCAAGATTTCATCGAACTAATTAATCAAGCTCAACTTAAACAAGGGCAGCCGTTGCTTCATTCTGAGTACGACACGCTAAAGCGAAACTTGATTTCATTGGCTCAGCAAAAAGGTTATTTAGATGGACGTTTTATCGAATCGTCTTTGGAAGTCATTCCAAGTTTGAATCAAGCCCATGTGAATCTGCATTTCTCTAGTGGTTCTCGTTACCAATTTGGAGAGCTCTCTGTTCTTACGTCGGGTATCGAAACAGCACGAATAGAAGCGATGAGAACGTTTGAGCGGGGCGACGATTTTGACACTGTGAAATTGAGTCAATATCAGGCCGATCTCTCCAGTACTGATTGGTTTCGCAGTGTGATTGTGAAAGCGGATTTCGAGGAGACATCCGATGGTCATAAGGTGCCGATAGAAGTGCTCGCAGAGCCGAATTCACGTAATATTGTGCAGGTCGGTGGAGGGTATTCGACAGACTTGGGATTGCGCGCTTCGCTGAACTGGACCAAGCCTTGGTACAACGCACGTGGACACAGTTTTGAGGCACAAGCGTACGCTTCCAAACCGGAACAATCGCTATTACTTGGTTACAAAATTCCCACACAAAATGTTCTAACGGATTACTACGGGATTCAGTTTGAATCTAAGCATGTCGACTATCGAGACACATCGAGTTTTTCTAATGATTTATCGTTTGAAAAACACTGGCAGTTAGACAGTGATTGGCAAAGCACCATGCACGTTCGTTATTTGCAAGAGAGTTATCGACAAGCGTCGGAGAATAACGAATCACAGTTGTTATTACCTGGGGTGACATTTTCACTGCTTGATCGCAAGAACGATCAATTAGAAGTAAATCACCGTCACGTCTACTCATTGGAATACTCGGACCCCAATTTTTTCTCCGATTCTCGTTTGCTGCGCATTGAAGGCAACAGTGTGCTGTCGTGGGATATTAGTGAAAAACACAAGTTTCACTTTCGTTCCAATGTCGGTATTAATGTCGCTGACACTTTGAGCGATATCCCATCATCATTACGTTTCTTTGCGGGAGGTGACGGCAATCTTCGGGGTTATGGTTATGAATCCATCTCTCCGAGAGACGAAAATGGCGATTTAACCGGTGCTCGTTACATGTTTACTGCTGGGTTGGAATATCAATATCAGGTCTACCGCCAATTGTGGCTTGGGGCATTTTATGATGTTGGTGATGCCTTCAACGATAGGGTGGATTGGAAAAGCGGTACAGGGCTGAGTTTGATATGGAATTCAAAGTATGTGCCCGTCAAAGTGGACTTTGCTTATGGTTTAGATGCTCCTCAAGGAGACCAATTCCGCGTTCACTTTTCGCTAGGCACGCAGTTTTAGCGGGACTTAAAAAGGCTCTCATCCTTGCAGATAGAGAGCCTTTTTAAGTCTTGATTGTTTAGAGTTCGAACTCACCATTCAGTTTCTTGAATATCCAGTTAGGCGCCTTATGCCATCCACCATAGTTTGGATTCTTAGTATGGATCTCATTCATTGATTGCCACTGAGTTTGGCCTTGTCTATCTCGAGATACTCGCCAAAACAGTTCATCTTGTTGTCGGGTTAAGTAGTGCATGACATGTTCTGCAAAGGCTTCGCTTTGGACCAACACACCAAATTCCACATTGAGGAAATCCGATCTTGGGTCGAAGTTTGATGAGCCGATATAAGTCAGCCGATCATCGAGTATCACCGTCTTGTTGTGATAATAAGTATCCGCATGGAAGTAATGGTCATCATTTTTCGCTTGGTTTTTGTACTCAAGTATATGAACGCCCTTATCCAACAAAGTTTGGCGATGCTCCTCGTAATAAGCCGGAATAAAGCCAGAATCATTAGATGCAGACGAGTTCGTCATTAACGTGATGTCCGCTTTTTGCTCCATCAAGGTATCAATAAAGGCAAATTCACCATCACTTGGTACCACATAAGGCGTTGATATTACTGCTTTGGGTGCAGAGGTTATTTGTTGCCAAACTTGGTGTTCTGCACGTTTTCTAAAGTAGGGTTTGTTGTTTTCTAACTTGTTTAATGAGTCGAAGACGGGGGTGACTTGCGCAGTGATGAAGTCGGGACTGGTCAGGTGTTTAACCTGTTTTTCAACTTCAGCCAGAATGATGCTTTTGTCTTTCTCACCTTTATTAAGCGCTTTAGTAAACGCGGAATAGTTTGGGGTAACTTTAACGATGTTTTCTATTGGCCTGACATGCTCGCTGTTCCAAAGTTGTTGGTAGTTCTGGTCGAACGCTCGAATAATGCTGCCTTTGAACAAGACGTCCATATCAAAGAAGTTCGCTTTGCGGCTGTAACCAAAATAGTCGTCGCCAATGTTACGTCCACCTAGAATCATCCATTGATGGTCGACGTTGAAGTACTTCTCGTGCAGACGATTGTCCAAACGTTGTTGGTGAGTAGAGAAGTTGACGGCGCGACCAATCCAACCTGACTTACGTGAATCAAACGGATTGAATAAACGGATTTGAATGTTGTCGTGAGCGCTGAGATCAGCAAGCCATTTCTCGTTAAACACTAATAAGTCATCGAGAGTGAGTCGAACTTGCACACCTCGATCTGCTGCTTGTTTGAGTTCATTGAGTAGCATCAAACCAAGTGTGTCACTCTCCCAAGAAAAGTAAGTCATATCGATGCTTTGCTGAGCATTTCTTACCAGCTCAACACGACGAGCAAAGGCTTCTGGAGCGGTAGGAATTAAGTAAACTTCGGCTTGATGCTGAGTAGTTTGCCAATTGGCTTCAAAATCCGGTTCTACTTGAGGGTAGGGCTGGGCACAACCAACCAACAGCGCGCCGAAGATAAAGAGTAGCAGGGCACGAAGGGCGTTAGGAAACATGAGTAAACCTTCCTAATTATGTTCAAGGAATAAGGATGAAAAAAGCCAGCGAACTGGCTTTTAGGTATTCGGTAACGAGTTTTTAGTGACTGAAGATGACGTTACATGTGACTCAGAATCAGCCCAAGCTCCTCGAGACCGTTGAGGCGACCTTGGCGCAGTTTTGGATCGATGCCTGAGTGATGAGCATTGTCCCAGTCTTGCGTGGATTGAATGCCGCCATCGTTATCGATCAGCAATACTCGGTCAGTCGCACTGCTGTATTGGAAGTCCTCAAATAAACGTTCGCTAAACCACATACGAGAGAGTTCGTTCATCATTGCTTTGTCTTTGCTACCTGGACGAACACTTGAACCATCGAGTTTTAATGCTTTATTAAACACAAATGGTAATTCCGATGCATTGCAAGCGCCCACAATACAACTGATGCTTTTGAGTAAATCGCCAACGTCGAGATCGCCATTTTCACCTTTGGTGTTGTAAGTCCATACGTTGAATCCAGGTTTGTAGTCAAAGTAGTAGAAGCTTGGCGTTGCTCCTGTTGCTTCTTCAGTTGAAACTTTATGACGGTTTGGACCCGTGAAGAGCAAATCATGCAACGTGGTTTTGAATTGCTGCATGTTTTTGGACGCGCCATTCAGTTCGCTTTCATGGTTAGGGAAGAAGTCAGCCAGAGCAAGTAACTCCGTGGTTGAATCGGAGTTCCCCAAACCGAAGAACAACTTAGTCATCGCCTCATAAGCGGTGCTAGGTAGCAGTTCCAATAAGTCAGAAAGATCGAGTTCAATTGAAGCTGAATCGTTGAGTAATGAACGATATTCGGTGCGTAAACGGTTTAAGTTCGTTTCCGATTCTAGCCACTCCACCATGTATTCGACGATTAAGTTTTCGTCACCACTTTCAATGATTTCTGGCGCTTCTTGGCTCAAGATTTCAATAATAGTTGGGATCAAAAATGTCAGGCTCGGCAGCATGCCCAGAGTATTGCTTTCTGCACTGTTTGAGCCAATTACCGTCGGTACGATCCATTCACTCTCAATGGCTTGCTCAGTAAAGTGATAGCCTGGTACTTCTTTCACAAGAAACGCTGGTGGGCGATGCTCGATGTAAGGCGCAAATGGCATCAACGTAGATAATGGGCTGTTGTCGCGTGTTGGACTGATAACCGGAATATTCGCGGCGGTCAGTACCCAGTTCTTAAGACGTTGAATAGGATCAAGCATCTCGCTTTGTACCTTCATGATCTCTTCAAGTGGTAGTAACGCAAGATCTTCAACGCTTTGCTCTGGTCTTTGGCTCTTGGCAACATCGTAACTTTTATATTCAAAGCCGTAAGGGTTGCTTTGCATGATGGCACGTTGAAAGTGCTCACCTGCGATTGCAGCATCGCCTTTTGATTGCTGTAAAATTCCCACCGACATGGCACCTGCACCTTGACCCATGAGTGTCACGTTTTGCGGATTGCCGCCGAATGCCTCTATGTTTTGTTGAACCCATTCAAGCGCGTGTTTTTGATCGCCTAGACCAAAGTTACCGCCCTCTGGGTTGTCCAAACCATCGACCCAAACACTGCCCAACAAGCCCAAGCGATAGTTAAAAGTAACTGCAATAAACGGGTTACCATCGTCAGCACCTTGTGCAACCACCATATCACCATGAATCAGCGGTTCTGAGCCCGAGCCGTATTCAAAGTCTCCACCGTGAATAAAGACATACACTGGCAAATCTGCGTACGCTTCTGTCCCTGCTGGTCGCCAAATGTTTAGGTTCAAACAATCTTCTGATTGCGTTTGTGCCGTGGTTTTTAACTGCGGGCACGCATCACCGAACTGAGTCGCATCAATATCGCCTTCAAGTGGGACCGCAATGCTGTGCTGAAAGCGGTCTGCTTGCGCAAATTGGATACCTTTGAACGCCTCTACCGCTGCCAGTTTTTCATCCGCATCAAGAGGCGTGATGACAAGGGACTCTTTGGTCGCTTGAATGGTTGCATCGCCAATTTCCAAAGCGATTTGCTCTGGTGGTAAGGGTTGTAGTGGCTTCGGGCCGTTAGGAACGCTAGGTTTACCAGAGTCATCACTGCAAGCTGCTAAGGCAAGAGTGATGGTAATGGCTAAAGTTGAGCGATTGAGTAAAGTCATTGTTATGTCCAAAAAGTCATTTGGTGCGTACACCGAAAATGTTAAACGGCATCTAACAAGCGACGTCCTGACGCTTTGGCATTAATCCGTGAATGGTTGGATGGCTTGTTGTATTGATGGCTCAAATGGTAGGACATCGGCGACAGTTTCAGTAATCGCCTTTGTAGGATGCAGTCCTACCATCGTATAGGGGCGGGCTCTTTCTGAGAGCTAGAAACGGTAACCAAGATTTAAGGTCACTGACTCTCGAGTTTCCCCTTTGTTATAGAGAAAGGTCAGGTTGTAGTTTTTGCCGATTTGCTTATTGAAACCAGTCAAAAACGCCCATTGATTAAGATCTACACCAATGTCGTAATCGAATTCGATATCACCGCTTTTTACATGCCCGTCCATTCGAGCGTCCAGCCCTTGATATTCTGCTCCGACAAAGAACTGCGTGCGATAATCGACAAGTTGATAACCCAACATCGGCTGTACAGTAACAATACCATCGCCCCAATCATCTAAGCCCTTTAAGCGAGTTTGCGAATAGGTACCAGTGACAGAAGCAAAGAATTCTTTATAGCCAACCGAAAGGGTTGTACCTATACCACGAAGGTCATATTCCAAATGCAGCGGCACGTCTAGGCGTCCGCGACTACAAAGTGCAGATAAACCATCGCAAAACTTATCACCTAATCCTGGCAGTTTATCGTTCAGCTTATCTTTTATGTACTGACCACCTTCACCCGTGTAAGCGGCATTAACATTGGCATCGACATTAACTTTCCCGATGTAACCAAATACATTCCAAAATGGCAGGATGTTTACATCGCCACGAAGCGTCATGCTCTCAGCACTGACGATGCCGACACTGTCTTCTGGATCAAACAGTTCATTAAGGCCGATGCCTTCAATCGTGAAATCATTAAATGGAATATTCATATCTTGATTTCGATACGCTAGCGACACACCAAACGGCAGAGGCAAATCGATACCTTGACGACGAACCATATCACCCATTAAAGGAAAAACTCGGTCTAGCTTAACACTGGCTTCTTGCATGCGTGGATCAGAGACCTCATTCAAGCGTTTTTCGTCTAGTACTTGCACGCCAAGCTTATCTTCATAAATCGCTACCGGTTTTACGCTGCTCATCATTTCGAGGGGTTTATTTTTCTTTGAACCAACTATCTTGGTGTTTTTACTGGCAATCGCAATTTTGCCTGATGTTAATTTCTGGAAGAGGATCTCTTGATCGTAAGAATCCACTTGGTAGTTGTGATGTGTGAACGGTTTATCGTTGGTAATGACCATACGTTTCGGTTCACCATTAACCAACTCAATATCAACGCTTAAAAAGCGAAAGTAGGCGATATCTTGAGGAAGACCGTATTTTGAGTAATTAAAACTGATGATCACATTACCATTCTGATCCTCTTTGGCTCTTACTGATGACGGATCAAAACTCTCCGCGTAGTTTCGAAGGCGGTATTCTGTTCGTGTGAAAGCTTCGATCTCATCAAGTACTTTTTCATTTTCATCGAGTTGTTCAGGGTTGTACTTGATACGCAGATCAATGTTGCCTTTGTTATCGGTGTTCTTAACCAAGTAGACGGACGAATCGCGAACGCTATCACCGATTTTAACACTTCGGTGGGCATGCTCGACCAAATGCTCGCCTTGAACTAGAGAGCTGATGGCCAGTTTTGGTAAATCATGACTGATACCGTATTTGTCGAACAGCGCTCGGCCTTGCTCGATTACTTCGTTGTAGGTCGTCGTCTCTTCAGCGGCGAAGCCAAAAGTGGGGGTAGTAAGCATTAGTGCGCTCGCGAGCACAGTAAGAGAAGACGTCTTGCCGGCGCGTAATTCAAAAAAACTCATGACAGTTTCCACTCTGAATAGTCTCAAACCTTCGAGACTCAGACAGTTAATGTGTCACTGAACTTCTTGTTCAGTTAGATAGATGTGTTTGCTGTGATTGACGTTGTGAATGCGGAGTTTTCGATTGCATTTCGTGAATCAATGAGAGGATTTTATGAGGTGAAGAGAAATACCGTTAATCGCTTTTGATGGATACTATCCTCGCTTTATGGGTTACGGAGGAATAATGGCTAGCTCACAAACAAACAGCCCCGCATAGCAGAAGCAATGCAGGGCTTTAGTTTCAAGAACGGAGGTGACGCTTAGACCGTAA
Organism: Vibrio sp. 1751; assembly: GCF_033339895.1. Lineage (NCBI taxonomy): Bacteria > Pseudomonadati > Pseudomonadota > Gammaproteobacteria > Vibrionales > Vibrionaceae > Vibrio > Vibrio sp. 1751. Next base: position 143,987 of record NZ_JAWOVM010000002.1, on the reverse strand, counting down.
CGCGAACACGAAACAGATCAGTAAACAACTTGGCAATCATCAAAATGATCATAATGTTTACCAGCATCAGCAAGGGCGTTTCAATTCGATACGCTGGGGTTAAATTGAGCGCTCCTGATGTCAAGACAACCAATAAGTTAATACCTAGAATTCTGTGTACCATCAGTTTTGGTGTGGAAAACACCTTCCAAATTACGATGATGTTGATGAAGTAGAATAGCCCAAGCTGCCAAAGCTCGGTCATCATTGGCATTATGAAAATGTATTGCAATAGAATCACCGTGCCAGTGCCTATCACACCAAAAAATGCATCTTTAATAATGCTTGGTGGCATAGTAGGAACGATTGAAGAGAACACGCCTGCTAGCATCGGAAAAATGAAACCTCCGGGTACGGGCAGATAAATCCAGATCAACAAAGAAGTGACGAACATGGATACACCTTGCAATACCTTTCTGCCGTCTTCATTCAAATGCTGGATAAACGTTCGATGCTCGTGATGCCAAACCGTGTTTTTCTCTCTTTGCATGACATAAGCAACGTGACCAATGAGCGACGTACTTGGATTTTTAATATCAAAGCTTTGAAGTTGCTGCGTTAGCGTTGGCCAATCGATCTCACGACTTTGCGATTTATCTGCTTGTTCTAGCAATCGGTCTTGGATTTGTGCCATCTCATTTAAACGCGCACGCCATAGCTGACGATGTTCTTTCAAGTGGTAGCTGCCAGTAAGTGGTAAACCGACCAGTTGGAACAACTTTTCTATGTTGGCGCTGTTGGTCTCAAGAGCTTCAGTATCTATATCATTGGGCGATTTCATAGCGTTAAGCATCGCCTCTCTGCTGGTCTCAAAACGTTGAATGAAGTTTTGTTCTGTACTGACTGGCCAGACTAATCGGTACACAAAAGAAAACGTGATCACACCAAGAATAGTCTCTTGCATGCGAAGAACAGCGAAGTGGAACGTTGCTTGACTATCAAATCCTCCCATACATGCGATGATGGAGCACACAGCAAAACCGATAGAGAACACATAACCATACTTTTCGTCGCTCGACATAAAAATGCACGCACCTAAAAACAAGGTGAAGAAGGTGAGAAACAAAAAGCGATCTTGAGAAAACGTCGTGATGAGGAAAAAGGCATAACCGATGCCAAGGAGGGTTCCTAATAAGCGATTATGACCTTTGTTTATCGAGTGAGCGAAGCTTTCATTTAATGCCATTACCGCGACTGCGATCGCTGCCCAATACGGTTTCTCCCATTGAAACCATAAGGCAAGGCAGATCGCGATAACGATAGACAGCGCAGCTTTGATTGCTTCTTTGGTTGAGGCATTAAACATACATTCCACCGCATTATTGTTTGATGATTTTGATAGAGGCCGTCATACCAACACGTAGTTGAAAATCTTTCGGTAAGTGATCTAATTTAACTTTAATTGGAATACGTTGAGCCAAACGAATCCACTGGAAGTTCGGATTGACGTTTGGCAGGAGATCGTTGCCTGTGCTGCCATCTTGCTTTGCGATACCGTAGCCGATGCTTTTGATTTTTCCTTCCAACACAGCTTCATTGTGCATCATTAAGGTCACGTAGGCTTTATCTTGTGGATCAACGCCAACTAAATCCGTTTCTTTGAAATATCCTTCGATCCAAAAGCTGTCTTCATCAATCAAAGCCACGACTGGGGAGTTAGCGACGACTTGAGAGCCGACACGTAAGTTCAAATTAGTGATATAACCATTCGTTGGCGCATAAACTTTTGTGTAATCAAGGTTTAGCTTGGCTTCTTCAACATTGGCTTTCGCGAGTTCTACGTTGGCAACGGCTGTCTCCACCGCATTGTCTAGGTTATTCAATGTCAGTACAGGTACAGCGCCAGGTGTGCGCTTTTCTAACTTAAGTGCTCGCTGCTCTTCATTTTTGGCCTTTGCTAGTAATGCAATGGCTTGCTTTTGAGCTGCTAGCGCTTTGTGGTACGCCGCTTTATAGATGCTTGGGTCAATCTCAAACAGCAAATCGCCTTGTTTCACTTGCGAATTGTCTTCGACGTAGACTTGGATGATTTGTCCTGTTACGCGGGGGGTTATAGAAACGATGTGCGCGCTAACTTGGCCATCTCTAGTCCAAGGGTTGTCAGAGTATGATTGGTAGTAGCTGAAAATCACGGTGCCAGCGGAACACAGTAATAGCAGTGTGATGAGATAACGTTTTATCACGGAATTTGCCTCAAAATATGGTAATGAATCGACCAATAACGCCAGTAAAAATCACAATTAGGCTTAGCTCAGCGAGCGCAGGAAATGCAACGTATTTGTGGAGTCCCAGTTTTGTTGCAACGGTTCCAACCAAAATGGTGAGCATGTAAGCCAATGCAATAACCAGCAACAAGGGAGGGAAGTAAACTTCGCCCCACACAAGTTCATGTGGCATTGAGTTCATGGTGTTTTTCTCTATTAACTTGATGAATGTAAAGATAAGGCAAGTGATGGCATCAGTGATAATCGCTTTTGTAGGATCTAATCCATCAAGAGAAAGGTGTTATGCGCTATATAGAGGGAATAGCGCAACAAAGTAGCTTTTTGGACAGTGAAAATAAAAATAAATTTATTTTCCAATTTATTTGATGTTCATTTCAGACCACTAAGTTATTAAATTTTCGACAATTATTGTTCAATGTTTGCGTTTGAATATGCGAAGTGATGGTTTCATCCTTCAAATGGGATTACGAGTTGTGAGGTTTTGTTTCTAATATTCGCTTCGAAGCAAACGAGATGCTTTTTAAATTAAATAATCCAACAAATATGAGTGACAGATTATTCGTTAGATTATTTGAGTTTTATATTTATTAGTAAGAGTAAAATTGTCATGGAAATTATTTCTAACCTTTTTTACATGGCACCATTTGTTGCTCTCTTTATTACGCTCTCTCTCGGTTATATGGTAGGTAAAATTACCATTGGTCGATTTGTTCTTGGCGGTGTTGCGGGAACATTATTAATGGGTGTAATTATTGGGCAATTTGGTGTTCATATTGATCCCGGCGTAAAAAGCATTTTCTTTGCGCTCTTTATTTACGCAGTAGGGTATCAAGGTGGTGCGCAGTTCTTTAAAGCATTGAACTTTAGAACCATCAACATTCTACTTTCTGCTGTAGTGATGACGGTTTCTGGCCTGCTTTGTGTACTAGCAGCAGCTTGGATGTTTGATCTAGACAGAGGTACGGCAGCAGGCCTTGCAGCTGGTGGTTTGACTCAATCGGCAATCATCGGTACAGCGGGTGATGCGATCGCACGTCTTGGTGGTGTGACAGAAGAAGCGAAGCACCTAATGCAGACCAACGTCGCAGTAGGCTACGCGGTTACGTACATCTTTGGTTCGCTTGGTCCAATTCTGATGGTGACATGGGTATTCCCAACACTGATGAAGTGGGATATCCGAGCAGAAGCGATTGCGCTAGAAGAGAAAAATTCAAATGGTAAGCGTGATTTAGCGCCGGGTGAGTTCAACGCTATCACAGCGCTGGTTACACGAGCATTTAAAGTGAGCAAAGATGGTGGGCTAGCAGGCAAAACCTTAGCTCAGTTAAACCAACACGCTCTAGCTGCTTGTATTGAATTGATTCAACGTGATGGCAAAGTGCTAGAAGTGGACAAATTCACAGCACTGAAAGAAGGGGATGTCATTGTTGTAACTGGTCGTCGTAATGCGGTACATAAGCTGCAAGATGGTTTGGCTGACAACGAGATTGCACTTCCAGAAGGCTATGAAGTTATTGAAGAAAACCGTCAACTGATCGCAGACAACCGCAAACTGATTGGTAAGTCGCTGCAAGAGATTAAAGAGGCTTCGAACCAAGGCTCTATGCGCGGTATTTATGTGACAGACTATATTCGTGAAGGCAACTCAATTGAAATGACGCCGGATCTTGTGGTGAAGAAAAACGACGTCATCCAGCTTACAGGTACCGCAAAAGATATCAATCGCGTTGAGAAAAACATTGGTCAGCGAATGGGCTCAGCAAACGTGACTGACTTAATCGTGCTTGGTATGGGCATGGTGGTGGGCCTATTAATTGGTCTAATCAGTTTTAAGATTGCTGGTATTCCCGTCACTATCGGTTCTGGTGCAGGTTGTTTGATCTCAGGTTTGATCGTCGGTTGGTTGCGTAGCCGCAATCCGCATGTTGCTCAGTTTCCTGTGGGTGCCGCGAACTTTATTCGAGATTTCGGTTTGGCAGCATTTGTAGGCATTGTTGGCCTTGAGGCGGGGCCTCAAGCGGTCGACACCATCAAAGAACACGGTATGTCTCTGTTGTTCCTTGGCATGGGTGTAACGATTATCCCTCAGATTATTTCGTTCTTCTTCTCATATTTTGTATTGAAGATTAAGAACCCGGTTGAAGCACTTGGCTGTGTGACAGGTGGACGAAGTGCGAACCCAGCATTCGCGGCTTTAATGGAAAAAACAGGTAACGCAACGCCAGTATTCTCATTCACTGTGACTTATGCAGTCGCCAATGTACTGCTTACCCTATGGGGTCCAATTATTGTCGGCATTATTACTTTAAACGCAGGCATGTAATTTAAATAAATTCGAACACGCTTATCGCCTAATTAAATAGGCGGTAGGGGAAGTATTATCCAAATTTTACTAAATAATAGATTCAGGTAAATATTATGACTACGCAAAACACAACAATTGATTTTTCAAAATTTGCAGATTTAAGCCCATTTGAATTAAAAGATAAACTAATTGAAGTGGCACAAACTGTTCCTGACCGCGCGTTATTAGATGCAGGTCGTGGTAATCCTAATTTTCTTGCGACACTACCACGTAAAGCGTTCATTCGTTTGGGTGAGTTCGCAATATTGGAAGCCGAGCGCACTTATTCATACCTAGATGGTGGTTTCGGTGGCATTCCAGATGGTGTGGGCATTGTTGAACGCTTCGATACGTTTGCAAGCAAGAATAAACAAGACCAAGGCGTACAGTTCTTGGAAAAGTCGCTGAGCTACGCAAAAGACCGTTTGGGTCTAGAGAAACAAGCATTCTTGAATGAACTGGTTAACGCATACCTTGCATGTAACTACCCAGTGCCACCACGTATGTTGACGAACATCGAAACCGTTGTGAAGCAATACATTGCAGAAGAGATGTACGGCCCAATGCCAATGACAACAGACTTCGATCTGTTTGCAACGGAAGGCGGTACGGCGTCTATGACGTACACCTTCCAAACTATGTTCAACAACGGTCTATTGAAGAAAGGTGAAAAGGTTGCGCTAATCACTCCAATCTTTACGCCTTACCTAGAGATTCCAGAACTGAGTGAATACGAACTGGAAATCGTTGAACTACGTCTGGATGAGACAACATGGCAACTGCCGATGTCTGAAATCGAAAAGCTTGCAGATACAGGCATCAAACTGCTTTGTGTTGTTAACCCGGCAAACCCAGCGTCTGTGAAGTTCTCGGATGAGACTCTGGATAACCTATCAAATTTTGTGAACAACGAACGTAGCGACCTGTTCATTGTGACTGACGATGTATACGGCACATTTGCGGACGACTTTGTCTCACTGTTTGCAAAACTGCCATACAACACGCTTTGTGTGTATTCGTTCTCTAAGTACTTCGGTGCAACAGGCTGGCGTTTAGGCTCGATTGCGATTCAACACAACAACGTGTTTGACGATGCAATGCGTAGCCTTCCTGAAGTGCGTCAACTTGAGTTGGACGATCGTTACAAAACGCTGACTCCGGAACCTCGTGAGATCAAGTTTATTGACCGTATCGTTGCCGACAGCCGTAGCGTAGCGCTTAACCACACAGCAGGTTTGTCGCTTCCTCAACAAGTTCAAATGGCGCTGTTCTCATTGAATTGTCTGATGGACTCAGAGAAAAACTACAAAGAAGCATGTAAACGCATCATTCGCGAGCGTTACAAAACTCTGTACAAAAACATGGGTGTAGAAATTGAAGAAAACAAAGATCGTGTGGACTACTACACACTGCTTGAGCTCGACACTCTGGGCGGCAAATTGTACGGACCAGCATTCGTTGAATGGTTCAAAGCGAGCGAGAAGGGCAAAGACTTCCTGTTCCGCCTTGCACATGAAACCGGCGTTATCCTACTTCCAGGCCAAGGCTTCGATGTAGTGCATGCATCAGTTCGAGTTTCGCTAGCAAACCTTACTCACCACGAATACGAGCTTATCGGTCGTGCAACACGCAAAGTGTTGGATGAGTACTTTGCTGAATTCAAAGGCTAATGAATCCAGCCTGATTAAGAATAAGCCTCGGCGTTGTCGAGGCTATTCCGACCAAATAAGCACAGTGCGCGGCATTGTGTTTATTTAGTCGCCAAGCTAACAAACTTCCCTATTAAGAGTGACTTATGAAAAGCATTATTTCTATTCAATCTCATGTGGTTTATGGCCACGCCGGAAACAGTTCTGCAGTCTTCCCAATGCAGAGAATGGGCCTCGAAGTATGGCCAATTCACACGGTTCAGTTTTCAAATCACACTCAGTACCAGCAAGGTTGGACTGGACAGAAGTTTGGGGCAGATGAAATTCATTCTCTAATGAGAGGCTTAGATAACATTGAGAAGTTAGGCGAATGTGGCGCGATACTGTCCGGTTATCAAGGCAGCGCAGAGCAATGTCGAGCGGTGGCCGAAGCGGTAAGTTTAGTCAAATCGCGTAACCACAGCGCGCTTTATGTGTGTGACCCAGTTATGGGTGATCCAGACAAAGGTTGCATTGTGGCAGACGGTGTCAAAGAAGCGATAAGCCATAGCTTGTTGCCCATCGCTGATGTGATTGTTCCTAACCAGTTTGAACTGAGCGAGTTAACAGGTGTGAAAATTGACTCTCTTTATGATGCGGTCACTGCATGTAAAAAAGCCCTAGAGCTGGGACCGAAAATGGTATTGGTGAAACACCTGCATGCACTAACAGATGACGCCTTCAGTATGATTTTAGCCACGCCGAAAGCAAGCTATTTGGCCCAACGCCCTAGTGTTGAATTTGCTATGCAGCCAGTCGGTGTCGGTGATTTGATTTCTGCGATTTTTACTTCTTGTTTGGTGAAGAAGATGTCTCCTGTCGCAGCCTTTCGTCATACACATAACGCCGTTTACGGTGTATTGGAGATCACCAAAGGCTATGGCACATGGGAGCTACAGACGATCAATGCCCAATACGAATTTGTCGAACCGACGCATGAGTTCAACGTCGTGAAAATTGCTTAGCGCAGTACCTAATTAACGGAGAAGCGTAAAGTTAGCATATAGAAACTTGGCATAATTGCTTTGATGGATAGCATCCTACAATCGCGATTATGGGGTTTAGCCGTGCCTAGCTATAGTAACTCCACACAACGAAACGGACTTCATTTTGACCCAATTAACTTCAAACTGAGTCTCTGGTCATACGCCAGAGAACATTAAATGAGACTGATTATGAATCGTTTAATTTCCTCTGGTGTGACGGTTGTACTTTCGCTGCTGATAGTAGCTTGTAGTTCACCCCATACGCTGGATGTTCGTGTTTCTCAAAGCAACTATAAAGATGTCGAGATCGCGAGTTCGACACCAAATGAGCCACTTCGAATGTGGGCCAATGAAGCGCCGGATTTTCTCTACTCAGCGCACAATCAAACCACACCGATCAAAGTAGAGGGTGAACAGCTCAATATTTTGGCCTTATCGGGTGGTGGCGTAAACGGCGCATACGGGGCCGGCGTTTTGATGGGGCTACAGGAAAAGGGGGAGCTAAAAGATTATGCCATCATTACTGGAGTCAGTGCTGGTGCCCTAATCGCTCCTTTTGTTTTCATTGGCGGTGATGCGATGCCAAAGATGAAAGAAGTCATGCTCAACATCAATGATAAGAATATTTTGGGTAAGAAGAACTTCTTAAATACCCTGTTTAAGGACGCGTTTACCGATGGTGAGAACCTCTATGATTTCATCGCAGACGCTTACCCTGAGCCCATGATCGAGGCGATGGCGCAGCAACACCGCAATGGTAAACGCCTCTTTATTGGCAGTACCCATTTTGATTCAGGCGAACTGGTGATTTGGAATATTGGTGCGATTGCGAACAGTGATTTAGCGGACAAATCTGAACTGATTTACAAGGTGCTTGCTGCGAGCGCATCGATCCCTGGTGTTTTCCCTCCACAATTTATCGATGTTGAACATGATGGAGAAACTCTTGAGGAGTTACACGTAGATGGTGGTCTCGCAGCGCAGGTGTTCTTTAATCCGTCTAACTTCAACTATCAACAAATCTCAGATGCTTTGGGGTTAGAAAAAGCGCCTCAGTTGGATGTGATTCGCAATGGTGCGTTAAAAGCGCCGTATCGTCCACTAAAAGACAAAGGTTTGGACTTGGTATCGAAAAGTGTCTCAAGCCTTACGCTAGCGCAAACTCGTGGTGATCTCTATCGAATGAAATACATCAGTGAAATCAACGATATCGAGATGCAGTTTACCTACATTGATCAAGATTTCAGATACGCCAAAGTAACGAAAGATATGTTCGATCACCGCTACTTGCTGACGATTTACGAATATGGATTCAAAAAAGCCACCCAAGGGCAACTTTGGGTAACTGAACTCCCTTAATACAGGAAAACGATACAATGAAAAAAGCCGTTCTTACACTCATGATGCTTACCGCTTCCGCGACTGCATTCGCCCAAAGTGGAGCCCATCTTGACCAGCAAAAAGTGGATAGTGATATGCAGCAACTGTCTGCAATCAAAGAAGAAGGTGCAGCCTTTATTATGATTGACGAGAACTCGAGTTACGTGGCGGTCGAGTTCGTGGGAAAGTGGGAAGAGATCAACAACTATGTGTCACACAAAGAAGCGAAACAACGTAAATTGGAAAAAGTGAACAAGCAGTTCGTGTACTCTCAGGTCGGTGAAACGTTGGAGTCACTTGAGCAAAAAGTCGTTGACCACATTTACGCTGATCAACCTAAATATTTCAGTGTCGATGTCTACCGCGATTACCATGGTGACTCAGGAGAATTCAACTATTTAGCTCGTGTCGTTGAGTACAACTAAGTTAGAGAAAACCTACTGAAGCTAGTAGGTTTTTTTGTGTCGTCGAGAAGGAATTCAAACGCAGATTGTTTCCGTTACCAAGTAGCAATTCTACGATCTTGTGGTAATTTAATTAGATAACTCTAAAAAGTAAGCACAACCTATGAATTTTAGTTTTGAACAACTTCTCGCGTTCGTAACCGTTTATGAACAGCTTTCGTTTAGTAAGGCGGCGGTCAAACTCAATAAGCACCGAACCACAATAGGGCAGGTGATTACCAATCTTGAAGACCAACTGGCGGTCAACCTGTTTGAGCGAGTGGGGCGCTCGGTAGAACCGACAGAAGATGGTCATCTTCTTTACCACTATGCTAAGCAAACCATCGAACAAGCACGTACTTTCGATAAAGTCGCATTAAGTCTAGCTTACGGTGGGTTAGAGAATGTTAGTATCGCCTATTCAAGCGCTATACCACACCGTTTTCTTGTATTGCTTCGTATTCAATTAGCAGCAGATTTTCCGATGATGCGAGTTAACTTTCTTGTTCGTAATCGCAACGAAATTAAAGAGGGTTTACAGAATGGTGATTATCAATTCGGTATTGTCAATGTGCATGATAGTCGAGCAATACATAGTCTGGATGCGACGTTTTTAGGTCATTTTGAATTTGTTCCTTTCGTCCAGAAAGGTGGTGAACTCGCTTCTATGGCACCAGATCGAGTATTGACAGCCTTGAGGAATAGTAAACAATTTGTACTGCGGTCTCTTATTGAAGAGGGAATGGGCGAAAAAGTCATCGTAAGTTCGAACCATGAAGAGGTCGACCAATTGGCCCTTGTAGTGAAAATGGTTGAAGCAGGTTTAGGATGGGCGATTCTCCCCAGAACGTTTGCCCATTCGGAGTTTTCTAATAATCATATAGAGCCAGTGGAAGCTTCTGAATTATTGGAAGGTTTTAAGTTTGGTTTTGGCCTATGGTGCCAACCCTCTAAGCAAGTCGGTGATGTAAAAAATTCAATCATGAAGGTCGTTACAGAATACCGAGAGAAAATAATCCGTGATATGACTTAGCGGCGACATGTATCCTGCTCATCCCTATCAACAACAAGACTCAATGTGAGTCTTGTTTTTTTGTGTCTGAAAAACGTTATCGTTCTAGCGAAGAGCTAATGTCTATTGGAAGGATATAACCCTCTATATGAGAGTATGGAGTCCATAGTTTTTGGCTTAATCTAACCTCGCTCAATTAACCTCGCTCAATGGGTAAGCCCAGAGCAAAAAGTGTTTTTACCATATGTCCGCTGCAAGGACGCAGATTTTCAGCCGGGTTTAGTTACCCGGCTTTTTTTATAGTAATAAAAAATGTCAGCTGTCACCCCAAGCTCTCTGTTACAACTGGCTTGTTACTTCGCTTAGCAATCCAGTACGCAACGTTACCCCAAAGCACAGTGAGTGCCCAAAGTGCTGTCCAATGTGGAGCGACTTGTTGCCAGGTTGCCCCCATTTGGTTTAGTGCTAAGAAAGCTTTGATCGCCCAAGTGCTTGGGCTTAAATCAGCAATCCATAGTAAGGGAGTAGGTATGGCTTCAATCGGCCAAATAAAACCAGCCAAGAAAATGAGCGGCATAGAGCTCACTAGGACGACTAAGGTGACAAGTTCACGCCGAGGTAATAAGTAACCTAGCCAGAAGCCTAGTCCGCAACAACCTAAAAAGAACGGTAACAACATAGCCAGTAATTCGCCCGCGTTGGCGATATGGTTTACGTTTAAGCGTTCGAAGCTAAAACCAAAATAATAGGCGCCGAGTAAATAATAAATTGCCACAAATACTAACGTTCTCACAAGCAGCAGCGATCCCGTTGATACTTGTGACCAATAGCCACGACCATGACGCTGTGTTCCCGTTTGCAATCCAACCGCCATGATCAACGTTTGTTGTAAAATCAGAACAAATACTGCCGGCACTACGTATTCGATGTAACCCATGGTTGGGTTGAACGTCGGTTTCATATTAAGCTTAATAGCAGAGTAATTATGGCTAGCCATACTCATGGGCACACCATCTATCACCATTTTACTGACTTTCACTTGGGCCCCTAATGTGCCTCCCGCTTGGGCCAATCCTTCTACCACGGTTCCGTACACGAGAAAATACGAGGCGTCCGCAGCGTAGGCCAGAGTCGGGCTTTTACCTAGCATTAGGTCTTTGTAAAAGTGTTCTGGTATGACTAAAAAACCGGTGATCTCTCGTTGTAAAAATGCTTGCTTTGCATCGGTAATCGTATGAAGTCGAGTGACTACGTTGACTTGTGGGGTGGCATCAACCATACGTTCCAGCTTTAAACTCGTCTGACTACCATCTAGATTAACAATCGCGATTGGTTGTTCACGAGGCGTTTGTTGTGCATAAGGCAAAGGGTATAAAAACGAGTAAAATACGACACCACCAAACACGGTCAACGTAACGACTGGATTGGTTAGAACGGCCTTAAGTTCCGCTTTAATCAGTTGCCACAATGTCATACCGCCTCCTTCGCTTGGCGTGTTGATGAAGCTGTTCGATGTTTACCCATCAAGGCTGCGGTAATGAGCAGAGGCATAACGTAACCAATCATAGGCCATAGCGAGCTTAAAGATTGCGCGGCCGATGCTCCATAGTTTGCTTGACTCACTTGTACTTCAATGTAATGGGTAATCGGTAATAATGAACGCCATGCATAAGCGAGCGTGTTCATGTCAGAAACTGGGAATGTAATTCCCATGAACGCGAAACTTGGAGCCGTAAACGCGCCAGCAAAACTCATCGCACGTGCGGGATCCATCGACAAGAAGAAGAACAACGCTCCCATAATGATACAGGCGATAACCGTCGCCAATTGTGCTAGTAGCATAACCACAAAACTGCCTTCCATTGGCCAATCAAGCACGGAACAAAACCAGTACAAGAACAACGCACCTTGCGCCATAAAGACCGGAATGTACTGACTTAATAGGGTAGTGAGCCTGGCGTATGGCTTTTCGCCCAAAAATGCAAATCCATTCTTTCCACCATAAATGCGAAAGTGCGCGGCAAGAATCAAAATAGTGCTTACTACAATACATATTTGCCAAATGGCTGGCACGATAGCCGTTACCAAAAATTGTGCGTAGTTATTGTTACGGTTAAATAATGCGGTTATTTGTGTCGACACGGGTACAGCTTGTCCAGCCGCTGCTAACGTTGTGGTGTTACCCTTAGCCAAGTTTCCCATTACTTCAACCTGAGCGTCGAAATAGCCTTGTGCTTGCGCAACGGCAGAGTTGATAAGCTTCGCTACCAAAATGTACTGACTATTGTAAAAGACAGAAAGTTGAGGTTGGCGGTGTTGGAGAATATCTTGGTCGAACTTAGATGGGATGACCGCGTAAGCGTAGATATCGCCTTCAATCATCGCATTTTTTGCTTCGCTTGCACTGGTGTAGTGATAGTTAACAGCCAGACTCGACGACGCATCCAAAGATTGAATGAGCTTTCGAGAAAGTTGGGAATGTTGTAGATCAACCACACCGATTGGCAGATCCCGGGCAATGCCCGCAGAGAATACTCCCCAAATCATCATCGCGAGCAAAATCGGTATCCAAGTAAGGCACGAAAGCAACCACTTGTCTCGTCGTAAGATATGCCGCTGTGAAATCTTAATCGTCATAGCATTAACCTAGTGGTTGTGATTAAAGTTCAACGACAACACTCATTCCCATACGCAGTTCAGGTTCGGGTTGAGCTGGACGAGCTTCTACTTCAAAGGTACGAAGATCAAAACCTTGAGAAGCATCGGTTGCTCTCCACGTTGCAAAGTCACCCATAACGGCAACATGCGTTACTTTGAACTCAACATTTTTGTTTAAGGCAGGCAAATAGGCATCAAAGGTTGCTCCTTTTGTAAAGTGTTGAAGGTAATCTTCACGCACATTCAGTGTCGCCCATGCATCTTCTGTATCTATCACAGTAACTACTGGGAAGCCCTGAGGTGCTAATTCACCACTTTGAAGTAGAACTTGAGAGACTTCGCCGTCGAACCAGCTGTAGATCTGAGTATCTTTCGCATACGCTTCTACTTCGGCTACGGCACCTGATGCCATGCGCGCTTTTTCCGCCGCAGCCACTTTGGTTTCACTTCTAGCGCCTTCTTTTGCCATTTCGTACATTTGAAACGCGGCACTTTCTGTGTATTTCGCTGCTTGCCACTGAGTTAAAGCTTCATCGCGTTTTTGTTCTGCAACCACGCCATCGTTATAAAGGTTATTCACACGATTGTAGGTTTTTTCCATTAAATTCGCAGCGGCTTTGGCTTTCATCCACTGATCTTTTGCTGCTTGGATTTGTTGCTCACGTGCGCCTTTCTCAGCTTCTTGAGCTAAGGCGTCCGCCGCTTTTTCACCTGCTTTTGCTTGTTCTAACTTCGCTTCAATTTCAGGACTATGAAGGGTAAAAATAAGCTGACCTTTCTCTACATCGTCGCCTTTACGTACCATGACCTCATCAATACGCCCTGGGACTTTTGAGGAAATGCTGTATTGCTGGGCTTCAATTAATCCCTGTAAGCGGATCGGTTCTGGTTGATAGGCTTGGTAAAATTGATACCCAACCCAAGAGGCAACACCCAAAGCACAAAGTGAGAGTAAAACGGGTTTTAGTGATTTAGCTGCCATGATTTATTTCACCTCTTTGGATGTTGAAGCAGGGATATAAGCGGTATTTTGATATTGTTCGAAGCTGTTCATTTCACTGCTCAATGCGAGTAGCTTGGTTAAAGATATTAAATAGCGGAAACGCGCCGCTGAACGTTGTGTTTCTATACTCGCGACATAAAGTTGTGCATCCACAACATCCAGAGAAGACGACAGACCCTGAGTAAATGCTTTTTCACGCAAGCGCAGATTTTCGTTAGCGAGTTCAATGCTAGATGCGAGCCCTTGTACTTCATCAATGGCTTGCTGAGCCTCCAAGTATGTCTTTTGGACTAACAGCGATAAGTCTTGTTTGGCTTGGGACTTTAATGAGTCGACCTGCGAGACGACGCTTTGAGCGGCTTTGACTTTTTCGCTTCGCCCTGATGATTCAATCAGTGGAATGCTGACACCAACACCAACTAACCAGTCAGGCTTCATTTGGCTTGCGAGAGAATCGTCTTCATACAAGCTGTAGTCGCCGTAAAGATAAACTTCAGGGTAGTATTTCCCTTTTTCTGCTTTGATTAAGCTAGAGGCTTGTTTGTGTTTAGCGCTCAGAAGTTCTAACCCCGGATAGGTAAGCAACGTTTGATCGACAAAAGCAGTAAGAGGGGGAAGACTGTCGTTGATAAACAAAGATTCAGCGGGCTCTACGGCATCATCTTGTGCGAGTAATTTACCTAATGCAGCCTGAGCGATACTCAAATCGCTGGCTGCTTTACGTGTTTCTACAGATGCTTTATCTAAAGAAGCCTCGGCTTGCAGGCGCTCAACGTGCGCGATTTGTCCTTGCTCTTCAAGCTTAATGGCAAAATCTCGATGCTTTTTTAGCCCTGCTTCAACCGCTTGCCGCGTTGCGAGTACTTCCTTTGCCAGTACGACAGAAAAGTAGTACTTCGATAAATCTTCAAAACGCGCTTGTTGTTCCATTAGAAGCTGACTTTTCGCCTCATCCGTTTTGCCTTCTGCTGCTGATTGAGCCGCAGAAATTCGACCACCAGTAAAAATTGGCCAAATCGCACGAATAGACGAAGAGAAAATATCGCGCTCGGTTATGGTCGAAGTGGTATTAGCTAAGGCACCAAAAATAGGCTGAAAAGCAGGAGGTACGTTAATGTGTGCTCCTGTGCTGTCTAGGAGCTGTTTTCCCGAAAGCGTGATATCGGTATCTAAACGCGTGTAATTCGCGCCAATAGTAACCTGAGGTAAGTTGAGATTGCTGGTGGCACTCTCTTGGTATTGGTAGTTCTCGACGTTTGAGCGTTGAGCTTTGAGAGAATAGTTGTTTTCTAGCAATAGCTGCCATGCGGTATCAAAAGTGATCGGTGCCGCATGACAGGCAAGGGAAATCGAGCTGCTAAGTAAGCCCAGTATCCAAACCTTTCCTGTTTTTTTCATAATGGCTGCTTTGTCGTAGAGTATTAGCTCTAATATAAAGGATTCGTAACTGCGTGTTAAGTAGGAGGGAAAATTGGGCAGTAGTATGCGCCCAGTTATATTTGTGCTGGGCGCGGGAGATGTTACAAATTTATTTCGTATATGGACAGTGAAACTCCGCTCTCCACTCTAGCTGACGAGAACCTCGCATCGTATTCAATAGATCTTTTCCACTCATTTGAGGGAACGATAACAGGACTTTGAGATCAGAAGTACCGCCTCCGTTTTTTTCATAAGCCCTGACGTGTGTAAATGTTGAATACATATTCTCTGACAGCATCGCCTTATTCAGGCATATTCCAAAGGTATCGCGTTCCATGTTTGGTGTTCCTTCTAACTATAAATGCACCTCTGTTTATAGTTTTCCAGTTTTCAGATGGTGTCTAAGTGTTTGTCATATAGTCAGTATTTGTATTTTGTTTTATTTGTGTCCAAACCACTGACGTCAATGTTGAGCTTTTAATAGACTTCCAGCTTCACTGCTTTCAAACCGAAACTCTCATTGGTTTCGTTGATTAAAAATTATACGTTGTAAAGTCTAAAAACGCCTCAAAAACCGCTAAAATCGATGTGATCGCGATCATGATTTTAAGGGCAATTTATGTATGGAATTGAGTATCAGAGAGGAATGCTAAATTTGGTGAATGGTTGTAATTTTATGTTTCAGCTCGTCGATTAATTAACCGTAAACTCTGCGGTTTGTTTGCCTTCCTCACAGATTTATCACCGCGACAACGTCATGCTGTTAACTGAGTGTTAACGTTACGCTCAAGAGTGAATCACAAGGATGTATCAATGAGTTGGAAAACCATCAGCTTTCGTAAGCGGATGCTCATTATCATGACGCTATCGGGGTTGATAGAGCTGTTATTGCTTGTCGCCGCGGGGTTCACTTATCTCAAAATCAATCAAGAGCAAGAAATGGGAGAAAAAGCACTGGGTGTTGCCCGTTTTTTAGCGGACTCAGCGGTTGTTCGTGAAATGATCGAAACCCAAAACCCCCAGCCATACCAACTTCGCTTTCGAGAATTAACCGAAGCCATAGGTGCTGCATTCATCGTTATTGGCGACCATAAGGGAGTACGCTTAATCCACCCTGTTGATGAGCGGTTGGGCAAGCCAATGAGAGGTGGCGACAATCGTCGAGCGCTAGAACGGGGATTGTCTTATGTTTCGACGGCACAGGGCTCGTTAGGTTATTCAGTTCGTGGTAAAGCTGCGATTTTTGACGAGCAAGGGAACATCATTGGTGTGGTTTCGGTTGGCTATTTGCTCGACCGACTGCAAGACCGCATCGAACCATTTTTGGCCTTTTTGATTTTAATGGTCATCGTAGTTGTCGTCGCTAATGCCATTGTATCCAATTATGCGTCGAGAAAGTTTCAGCGCGCCATTTTAGGCTTTGAGCCTGAAGAGATAGGGCGGTTGTACGGCGAATTAGAAGTGACGATGAGCACCATCAAAGAGGGCGTGTTAAGCATTGATGCCCAAGGGATACTTCGCTCGATAAATCGTAGTGCCTGCCAGATTCTCGGTATTGATAGAGAATCAGCGCTCAATAAACCTTTGACTGACACGCTGCGTGATAGCGATCTATATACAGTATTAGAAAGCGGGCAGGAAGATCATGATATTGAAATATTCCTTAATCATAAGCGCCTGATTGCAAATCGCTCTCCAATTTATGTTGATGGAAAAATCGTGGGGGCGGTATCGAGTTTCCGTTTAAGGGATGAAATTAATGATCTAACCGAGCAGCTATCACAAACCAAGGAATATGCAGATTTGTTACGTTCGCAAACCCATGAGCATCGAAATAAGCTCAACACCATTAGTGGGCTAGTACAAATGGGTGAGCTTGATGCGGTGCAAAAGTTAATTGGACAAGAAACCGCACACTATCAAGCAATGATTGAGTTTTTAAGAGATACCGTTAAGGACCCGCTAATTGCAGGTATGTTGCTTGGAAAAACTGAACGTGCTCGCGAGTTAGGCTTACAACTGGTGGTTGAGGAAGGCAGTCGTCTGGAGCCCCTACCTGAGTGGCTAAATTCGGAAGACCTTGTCACAATTTTGGGTAATTTGATTGATAACGCTTTCGATGCCACGTTAACTTCAATTCGCGATGAATCAAATGTTGCGTCAGAACGCAGAAACATTGATGTGTCCGTTAGCGATTACGGAAATGAAGTGATACTTGAGGTGATAGATCATGGCTGTGGCCTCCCAAAAACAGTGGATCCACAAACATTATTTACAAAAGGCGTTTCGACGAAATCTCGTCAAAATCGAGGTGTTGGGTTACACCTTGTCAATCAGCTTGCTACTCGATATCACGGCCATGTTGAGATGATACCCAATACAAATTATGGGACAAGAATAACGGTGTACTTACCCAAGGAAGAACAATTATGAGTATGGCGACTCGCGTAATGATCATTGAAGATGATCTGGCTATTGCTGAGCTGCACCACAAATACTTAAGCCAACTGACAGGTTTGGAAGTGGTTGGAATTGCGACCACGAGAATGGAAGCGGAAATGCAACTCGACATTCTTAAGCCAGATTTACTATTGATGGATGTCTATCTTCCCGATGGCACAGGGCTTGAGATACTAAATACACTGCGTGCAAGTAACCAAACGTGTGATGTCATTTTGATTACAGCCGCAAGGGATGTCGATACGTTACAACAGGCGATGAGGGGTGGCGTTGTCGATTACCTGTTAAAACCAGTGATGTTTCCACGCTTAGATGCCGCACTGAAAAAGTATGTGTCCCAACGCCAACAACTAGACATCGTGGAGAGTTTGGATCAGAACCTCGTTGATAAAATGCTGCAGTCTCACGCCAATCAAGACAACTTGCCGAACCGATTACCAAAAGGGATTGATGGTGTAACCCTAGACAAGATCAGAGAGTTGTTCCCAAATGGCAGTGCGCTGACCGCTGATGAGGCAGGTGAAAAAATCGGAGTGAGTCGAACAACCGCTAGACGTTATCTTGAGTTTCTTATCAGCACTGGTGAACTAGAGGCTGATTTAAACTATGGCTCTGTTGGTAGGCCAGAAAGGTGCTATAAAAAAGTGACACGGTAGCGTTTATATTGATGCTCTATGCAAAATAAAAAGCGATGGCTTATTGTAGAAACCATCGCTTTACAAATTACTGCTGTTCCGCTCTAAGAGGTTAGAAGTTGTATTCTAACTTCGCTTCGATAGAGCGCTCAGCGCCAAACCAACAGTTATTTTTGTCGTAACAAGAATAGTATTCTTTATCGAATAGATTGCTTGCAGAAAGCGTGACGCTAGCCCCTTTCATTGATTCAGATACCGTTGAGAAATCGTAACTTGCTGCCAAATCAAACAAGGTGTAGTCCGGTACTTTTTGACTATTCTGTGCATCAATTTGTGCTTCTCCGACATAGCGAACGCCAGCACTGGTACGAAGGCCTGAAAGATTTCCTTCAAAGAAATAATTTGCCCATAGAGAGGCCGTTTGCTCAGGTACCCAAACCGGCGTTTTACCTTCTTGGTTGTAATAACTGTCCTCGGTAATCTCCATATCGGTATATGTATAGCCTAGAGTGAAATCAGCTTGTGCTGTGGCTTGCCATTTTGCCTCAAGTTCAATACCTTGTGATACCACTTCGCCCGCTTGATAGTTCGGTGCATAAGGATTATTCGGATCGGTCAAGATCGCGTTTTTCTTCGTAATATGGAAGAGTGCTAAGTTACCTGAGATATCACCAGATAATGGGGCGTATTTAAAGCCTAACTCCCATTGATGACCGGTTGATGGCTCAAATGCTTTACCAGAAGAGTCGGCACCCGCAATTGGCTCGAAACTTTCCGAGTAAGTAAGGTATGGCGAGAGACCAAAGTCTAGCTCATACAAACCACCGACTCGGAAAGATACGTTGGTATCGTCTAACTCTTCCTTGCTCTTGGATACTGTTCCTAGATAATCGCTAACGGCGTCTGTATTTGAATCGTATTTATCCCAACGAAGACCTGCAATCATTACAAGTTGGTCGTAACGAACTTGATCTTGGAAATAAACGCCAATCTGCTTCGTTTTGATATCCAAGTTTTGTTTGTATTGGAAATTCAGTGCATTACGATCAATGCTGTTGTGGTCAGGATTAAAAATGTCCTGAGTTAGCGAATACCCAAGCGTGTCTTTGTATTTTACATCTGAGTCTAGATACTGATAATCAAGCCCGAACAATAAGTTATGTTCAAAATTTCCTGTTTTAATGTAGCCCGATAGTTGGTTGTCAATCACAAAGGATTTGGACTTTTCATCGGTTAAATAGGCATTTCGACCAACGGTACGGTTATCCGCTTCAAGTGCACCGTTATATGTGTTTTCCTGATAGGCATCGGCGGTCATGTAGCGGGCATTCTGTAGAAATTGCCAATTGTTGTTAAAGTCGTGTTGGACTTTGTAACCCATCATCAGAACTTCGCGTTCGTAAGTGTTCCAGTCCTCATCCCCCAAATAGGTGCTTGGTGACATCGAGCCAAGTGGGTTTTTAATCACTGAGCCAGATGCAGGCACAGTCGTGTAGATACCTGCTGATGGATCATTTTGATAGTAAACATTCACGTTCACTAATGTGCTTTCTGTCGCTTGCCAATTGAAAGATGGGGCGAGTACATAACGTTCGTCTTCAGACGTATCGGCTTGACCATCTCGCTGTTTTGCCAGGCCGACGATACGGTAATCAACATTAGAATCACCAATTTGTCCTGTGGTGTCGAACGTCAGTTCTTTTAGGCTGTTAGTCCCAGTACTAATCGAGACAGAGTGTGAGGGTGTTGACTGAGGCGCCTTGGCGATAATATTGACCATACCTCCTGGTGGAATATTGCCGTAAAGAACAGACGTTGGCCCTTTAAAAACCTCGATTTGCTCAAGAGCAACGGAATCGACCTGCGGTTGAAGGTTCCAACCGTTGTACAGCAAAGGAAGACCATCATAAAAGTTGGTGTAGTTAATAAAACCACGAATATTGAATAGGTCAAGTCGGGAAACGGCACCGCCACGCAATTCTGTATTTACGCCAGGCGCGTAACGCAATGCTTCGCTCACCGAGTTTACGCCGCGTAGGTCCATGTCATCTTTAGTGATTACCGTGATCGCTTGCGGTGTTTCTTCCGGTTCTAAAACGGTTTTAGTTGCGGTGTTTCGGTATGTTTCTCCTAGCACCGTAATCGTTTCGTGTTGGGATACGCTCTCAGTCGCATTGGCGTGGCCAGCGAGCAATGCGGATACGACGATAGCAACCGCTGAACGATGAAATCGAATCGGACTTTCCATATTTATAAATTCCACTACTTTTTCTATTTATTGATAATGATTGTTATTTGTATTCTATATTCAAAGAAATAGGAAAAGTTAACAATTTGGTGCAAAACACTAATCTTTGGAACTTATTCTTCTGTTCTTAGGTTTTAAAGATAGCGAGTCGTTTGGCTCGACAGGAATCCAATACTGCATTTGTGCTTGTTCGCTATCAACATCATAACCTTCTGGATAAAGCTCTAACTCATAACCATCGATAGCATGATAATTAGAGTAGGGTAGCCAATGTAAAATAAACCATTCCAGCGTTGAGGCGAGCTCTGATGCTTTGCCTATGTGTGTAATGACGGCGTAGGTTTGCTCAGGAACAGCCAAGAGGTCTAACCCCGAGTTGGAAGAGTTCGTTGATCTTGGTGCGTTTGCTGTTGGACTGCACTCATAACCTGCCCAATACTCAAGTTGTTGGTTGTTTGAATACGCTTGAGTCACATCAATCACGCCAAAGTAACTACTTTCCGAATTGTTAAGGTTTTCAGATGAATAAAGACGTGACCAAAGTGACGGTACTTTGGATTGGAAATCGGGCGTAGCGGAAAACAATCCGTGAATAGGTTCATGATAACCAGCAAGTTCAAAAGCCGGTTTTGTTTCTATTCGAACTTCAATAAAGCGCTGATGTTTTTTCTCTTCTTCTGGTGTCTTACGCAGCGTCAAAGGTTGCCTCAACCCGGAGAGTTGTTGCGTTTTTCGATATTCGCGGGGGCTTTTTGAAAACATATTCCTGAACGCACGGCTAAATGCGTGTTCAGATGTAAATCCCATTTCTATCGCTATATCTAACGAGCGGTCAGAAGTATGGATTAAGCGCTCAGCCGCAAGGCTAAGTTTAAGCTCTCTGATGTAGTGAGCGACAGATACGCCAGTGTGTTGTTGAAATACGCGTTGCAGTTGCCAGCGCGACCAACAACTTGCTTTCGATATTTCATCTACGCTCAGAGTGCTGTCTAAGTTGGTGTGAATGTAGTCAAGCACCGATTGTATTCGGTTTATGGGATGTGGGTTAATGGCGCTTGATTTCATGGCGTTCTACTTTCACATTAATAGTGATTTCATTATCTTTAATTGAGTATCATTATCAATAGGATGATGAAATAAAAAGTAAGTAACACAGATCACGATAAAACTGTAATGGATTGCAAGGATGAGTAATTATTGTCCATATTAGAGTTTTTGCTTAAATTTTGGAGCGTTCAGATGAAACTTTTTTTATCAATAAAATACAATCGCTTATGACGTTTTGTGCAACTTATTTAAACGTTTGCACTGGCAAGTGTTGATGTAAATCAAATAGTCGTAGACAATATTGCCCCGTGTCGGACTCTCCTCCAGCGAGTACAGTGTGTACTTTTGAGACATAAGTGACTTAAATGACCTCAATACGTCGTGTTTCCAAGAATCGGAAATGCAACTTCTTGAGGTTCTTTGGGCCCATAGACTTTACCTATCAACGTAATAGGTAAGACCAATTTTCTATTTTGAGGTGCCATTGATAGGGTTGGCTCATTCTCTAGCCGTATCCGGGCACACAATAAGTACCTCGTTTTTAAGGGAAAGATGATGGTAATACCAGAAAACAGCAGCATCGTTATTTTTGGTGCTTCAGGTGACCTTACGTACCGTAAGCTCATTCCTGCTTTATACCACCTCTACGCGAACAAGCAGCTTCCAGAGAATTTTGCCATTCTGGGTGTAAGTCGCACTGAATACAGTGATGAGTCTTACCGCGCGAAGCTGAAAAAATCGCTTCAGGAAATGGAAAAGACTGAGCCAGAAACGCTTGATGCATTTATTAACCATCTGCACTACCAAGCAATTAATACTTCTGACACACAAGATTACGGTAAGCTATCTTCTCGCTTAGACCAACTTGCGGACGAATATCAATTCGAGCAACGCAATATGCTTTTTTACTTAGCAACCCCACCAAGTTTATACAGTGTGATCCCTGCAAGTCTTGCAGCACATGGTCTTAACAGTGAAGAGGATGGCTGGAAACGCCTGATCATTGAGAAACCATTCGGCTATGATCTTGAATCGGCGCGTATTCTGGACAAAGAAATTCACGAGCACTTCCAAGAGCATCAAATCTACCGAATTGACCATTACTTAGGTAAAGAAACGGTACAAAACCTACTTGTGCTTCGTTTCTCTAATGCGATGTTTGAGCCGCTTTGGAACCGTAACTTCATTGATTACGTTGAAATCACAGGCGCAGAATTCCTTGGCGTAGAGGAGCGTGGTGGTTACTACGACAACTCTGGCGCTGTGCGCGACATGTTCCAAAACCACTTGCTACAAGTATTAGCAATGGTAGGTATGGAACCACCAGCGCAAATCAATGCAGACTCGATGCGTGATGAAGTGGTAAAAGTGCTTCAATGCTTAAAGCCATTAGACGAAAACGCTCTGCGCAATGACCTAGTATTAGGCCAATACACGGCGTCTGAAGTTCGTGGGCAAAGCCTACGCGGCTACCGTGAAGAGCCGGGAGTTGCAGACGATTCTCGTACAGAGACTTACATCGGTTTGAAAGCGTACATCAACAACTGGCGTTGGAATGGCGTGCCATTTTACGTGCGTACTGGTAAGCGTCTTCCAACACGCGTTACTGAGGTGGTTATCCACTTTAAACAAACACCGCATCCTGTGTTTGGTCAAAACGCACCAGAAAACAAGCTGATCATTCGTATTCAACCAGACGAAGGCATTCAAATGAGCTTTGGCTTGAAAGAGCCAGGCGCAGGCTTTGAAGCGAAAGAAGTGAAAATGAACTTCCATTACGCTGACCTGCAAGAAACGCAAATGCTAACGGCATACGAGCGCCTTCTACTTGATGCTTTGAATGGTGATGCTACGCTATTTGCACGTAGTGATGCGGTGGAAGCGTGTTGGCAATACGTACAGCCAATCTTAGATTTTAAGCAAGATCCACAATCCCTCTTCGGGTACGCATGCGGCACTTGGGGACCTAAAGAGTCAGATGACTTGTTACAGCGTGATGGTCGCGCTTGGCGTTTCCCATGTAAAAACTTAACAGATACGGATTACTGTGAACTATGATCAACCATAAGATCTACCAAACAGCAGAACAGGTAGTTGAAAGCCTAGCTAACGATATGAAAGCGTTTAGCGAAATGGGCAGACCTGTTCACATCTCTCTTTCTGGCGGCAGCACTCCTAAAATGCTGTTTAAACTACTGGCTTCAGAGGCTTACGCAACCTCCATTCAATGGGAAAACCTCCACTTTTGGTGGGGTGACGAACGTTGTGTTGCCCCTGACGATGCAGAAAGCAACTACGGTGAAGCGAACACATTGTTGTTTAGCCAAGTAAATATTCCTGCAGAAAACATTCACCGCATCCGTGGCGAAGATGAGCCTAAAGCAGAAGCCGAGCGCTTTGCAAAAGAGATGGCAGAGGTGATCCCGAGTGAAAACGGCACACCTGTGTTTGACTGGATCTTATTAGGCGTTGGTGCAGATGGTCATACAGCTTCTCTGTTCCCTGGCCAAACGAATTATGATGATGCGAACCTATCTCTTGTGGCGTCGCATCCTGAATCGGGCCAACTTCGTGTGTCGAAAACCGCACGCGTATTAGAAGCAGCGAAACGCATTAGTTACTTAGTGCTTGGTGCAGGAAAAGCGGACATTGTTGAAGAAATTAACAGTTCACCAGCACACGCACTGCCATACCCAGCGGCTAAGATTCAAGCGAAATCGGGCCTAACGGAATGGTATTTAGATTTAGACGCGGCAGCAAAAATTGCTTAAGACGCTGCTCGTCGATGAAATAAAATTGGAGAGAAACAATGAAAGGTGATATCGGTGTAATTGGCCTAGCAGTAATGGGTCAAAACCTTATCCTAAACATGAACGATCACGGTTTTAAAGTGGTTGCTCACAACCGTACTGCTGCTAAAGTAGACGAGTTCCTGGAAGGTCCAGCAAAAGGCACGAACATCATCGGTGCATACTCTCTAGAAGAACTAGTAGAGAAGCTAGAAACGCCGCGTAAAGTAATGTTGATGGTTCGCGCTGGTGACGTTGTAGACAAGTTCATCGAAGCGCTAGTACCTCTGCTAGACAAAGGCGACATCATTATTGACGGTGGTAACACTAACTACCCAGATACAAACCGTCGTGTTGCTGCACTACGTGAAAAAGGTATCCACTTCATCGGTACTGGTGTATCTGGTGGTGAAGAAGGTGCGCGCTTCGGTCCATCTATCATGCCTGGCGGTGCTGCTGAAGCATGGGAAGCGGTTAAGCCTATCTTCCAAGGTATCGCTGCGAAAACTGACGCTGGTGAGCCATGTTGTGACTGGGTTGGTAACGATGGTGCTGGTCACTTCGTTAAGATGGTACACAACGGCATCGAATACGGTGACATGCAGCTTATCACAGAAGCTTACCAGTTCATGAAAGACGGTCTTGGTATGTCTGCTGACGAGATGCAAGCA
Source organism: Vibrio sp. 1751 (assembly GCF_033339895.1). NCBI lineage: Bacteria > Pseudomonadati > Pseudomonadota > Gammaproteobacteria > Vibrionales > Vibrionaceae > Vibrio > Vibrio sp. 1751. Next base: position 118,940 of record NZ_JAWOVM010000002.1, on the reverse strand, counting down.
GTATTCGCTGATTGGAACAAGACTGAGCTAGACAGCTACCTTGTTGAAATCACGGCTGACATCCTTGGCTACAAAGATGAAGACGGTGAGCCTCTAGTTGAGAAGATCCTAGACACAGCAGGCCAAAAAGGTACTGGTAAATGGACTGGTATTAACGCACTAGACCTAGGTATTCCACTAACACTTATCTCTGAGTCTGTATTCTCTCGTTGTCTATCTGCACTGAAAGACCAACGTGTTGAAGCTGAATCTCTATTCGGTAAGACAATCACTCCGGTTGAAGGCGACAAGCAAGAGTGGGTTGATGCACTACGTCAAGCGCTACTAGCTTCTAAGATCATCTCTTACGCTCAAGGCTTCATGCTAATGCGCGAAGCATCGAACGAGAACGGTTGGGACCTAAACTACGGTAACGTAGCACTAATGTGGCGTGGTGGTTGTATCATCCGCTCTGCGTTCCTAGGCAACATCCGTGATGCGTACGAAGCGAACCCAGACATCGCATTCCTTGGTTCTGATGAGTACTTCAAAAACATCCTACAAGGCAGCCTAGCAGCATGGCGTAAAGTAGCAGCGAAATCTCTAGAGTCTGGTATCCCAATGCCATGTACGATTTCTGCGCTATCTTTCCTAGACGGTTACACAACAGCTCGTCTACCAGCGAACCTGCTTCAAGCTCAACGTGACTACTTCGGTGCTCACACTTATGAGCGCATTGACCGTCCACGTGGTGAATTCTTCCACACTAACTGGACTGGTACAGGCGGCGACACAGCGTCTACAACTTACGACGTGTAATCGTTTTAAGTAAACCGACTAAATATAAAGATATAAAGGGATGCCCAAGTGGCATCCTTTTTTGTGTCTGTAAGATATTGGTAGATTTAAAAGTTACATTAAACGTTGATTCGTCACGCACTTCTCAGAAATGGGAGAGCATGCATTTGCTAGCAGTTTAATATTTCTCTTCGAAGAGTGAAGCTAAGCAGCTCTCTGCCGTCTCCTCAACTATAAGGTAATAGAAATGACACAACAGAAGCATCCATTTCACACAGCTTTCGTGTTGCTTATGTTCATATTACTGATTACTTACTCTATCTATCGCCTTTATCATCATTTCGTTTTCGAATCTCTACCGCTTCAGCTCAGTAGTGGTTTTCAAGTGCTCTACATTGATGCGTCATATGTTTTAAGTATCGCAAGCTTACTCTTATGCCCTACATTATTGGTCTATATTTTATTTGATCGAATGACTCAGTTAGTCAAAGTGCCGATTAAAGTGATAACTATAACAATTGTCTTGTCCCTTATCGTTGCTATTCCAGGTCAAATTTTTGAATTTGGGCGATTGAAGTATATTGCAGAAAGTAATGGTTACTCAGCGTGTCCACCTTTCACAATTGCATCAAGCGGAATGTTTGTAGAAGCTATGGTAAAAGAAGAAAAATACTGTATAGAACCAGAAATTAATCGTATTGGTATGTATGGTTATTTTCACGAACTCGAACGGATTGATAACTATATCAAGTCACACGGAAATGACATCCAATAGAAAAGAGCGCCTAGGCGCTCTTTTCAGTGGTCGTTTTCTTGTTTTGATAAAACCTGTCTTTTAGGTAGAGAATTGCACTGACCACAAGAGCCACTAAAGAAACAGTAAATAGGGCGTACATGCTGAGAATCCATGCGAATGTGGCCGTCAAGAATGCGATGAAGGAAAACATCCTGCTGAAAGACATCACATGGCCAAGTTTGTTACTTTTCATAAACGCCTCCCGAAGCTAAGTGGGGATAGACAATTGTGGTCATATGCCACACTTTTAATTGTCTGCTCTTTTGGGGCGTTTCACACAAAAAAGTGGCTAAAGATTTCTCAAAAAAGGTGAAATATTGAACTGGTAGACAAATCGTTAAACTGAGTTGCACAGATATGACTTCGGTTGTCTATCACTTCAAAGTTTTTAACTACGCAGATTAAGGGCATGTAGCGTTATTATTATCGTATTCGAACTCTACGATACACAATTGCAAGTGAAACTACACTCGTAAGCTCATCCCTGTCGTCAGTTACAGTAAAAGCTTTTTTCTCTTTTTAACAATACCTTAGTAATTATGGGCAATTAAATCCGTTTTTCGATCGAAACTCAGATTGCACAAAAGGTGAAAAAGAGTGCTAGGTAAGCCTTTAAACTACGCCTATAATTAGCGCCCACATGGAGGATGTTTATTATATGAACATCCTTTATTTTTTGAAACTAGCAACAAGGATCCAGTAAAACATGTTTTTCTGGTTTTGTTTACGTCGACCAAGAAGGTAATTAACACAGCAAATTGAGGTTCTAAGATGACTCTTAACAAGTACTTTGTTTTCATTCCAGCAGAATTGGAACAGGAAATGCACAAGGACAATCAAGTGATCTCTGAGAAGGAAACTCAACGTCAGGCATTAGTAAAACAGGCGCAACAACAAGGCGGCCTGTAAGCTAGGTTTCAAAGAGAAAGAGCACCGCAACGGTGCTCTTTTTGTATCTGAGGTCGTAGAATTAACTTAATATGCCAAGGCTTTTCAACTTTCTGTAAATGGTATTTCGGCTCACACCAAGCATACGAGACGTTTTGCTAATGTTCCCCTGATTGGCTTGATATGTTTTGAGCAACTTATCTTCGACGGTTGCACGCAGTTCTGAAGTTGGTTCAGCGGATGCTGCCCCTTCTTGAGCTTGGCTGAGTTTCTTACTTAGGTGGGCTGGGACGTGTGTGAGTTCCAATATTTCTTCACCTTGCGCCATTAAGGCGGATACTTTGATTAAACTATCGAGTTCACGCAAATTTCCTGGCCATGAGTAAGACAGCATCAGAGAAAGTAGGTGAGGGCAAAGCTGTTGTTCAGATTCGGCGTGACGTCGATGAATGTTCTCTATCAGTTGTCGTTTGTCATCACGTTCCTCAAAGCGAGGTAGCTCAATGATCAAGCCATTAAGGCGATAATACAAATCTTGGCGGAACAATCCTTCGCTGACCAAATGTTCCAGATCTTTATGCGTGGCTGCAATGATTTGCGTATCGACTTGAATACTTTGGTTTGAACCCACGGGAAGCACGGTTTTATCTTGCAATACATGGAGCAAGCGGCTTTGAGCTTCCAAGGGTAAATCCGCGATTTCATCCAGAAACAAAATCCCTTTGTGCGCTTGGCGAATTTTTCCCTGATAGCCTTTGCTGTTTGCGCCAGTAAAGGCACCGGCTACGTAGCCAAACAATTCAGATTCAACCAGATCTTTTGGTAGCGCTCCACAGTTGACGGAAACTAACGGTCCCGTTTTTCTCTGGCTGTTTTTATGGAGTGCTTTTACAAACTCGTTTTTGCCAACACCAGTCTCTCCGAGAATCAACAAACTGATGTCTTTATCGATGACGCGATTGGCTTGCTGCCAACAGTGCTCAACAGCGGAGTCGCCATAATGAAGATCATTGGACGCCGCTACAGCACGAGACTCGACCTTGCTATCTTTATCGGTAAGCGGTTTTGTTTTGAAAACGAAAGGGTGCTCATTTCCCCGAGTGGATAGAATGTCGTCTAAGGATTGCCCAATGATACTTTTTTGCGCAAAAAGTTGAGAGGCTACTTGATTGTGAGCCAAAACTTGTCCGTCTTCATTTGCAATGATAATTCCTTGCCAACCACTATTCAGTAAACCTTTTTCGCACGCTAAATCCACACGAATATGCCCTTGTGGAATCAAGTTAAGTAGTTGATTCTCCACTTGCTGGACCATGTTTTGTACTAGTACTTGCGTTGAGAAGTCATGTCTCTTTTGCTCGCTTGTAATATCTAATACGCCAATGAGGTTACCAAGATGATCGAAAACAGGATTAGCCGAACAGCTAATAAAACGATGGTGTTGGATAAAGTGCTGATCACCAATAACAGAAACGGGCTTTGCTTCAACCAAAGCTGTACCAATCGCGTTGGTGCCTTTGACCTTTTCTTGCCAGCATGCTCCAGAGCTTAGCGAGATTTCCGTTAACTTTTCACGAAATCTAGGCTGTCCCCAACTGCCGATGATGACACCATCTGAATCCGTCAAAATTAAGCGACTGTCGCTATGAGCAAATAGCTGATTAAACAAAGGGAGCGCAAATTGAGTGACTGCCTCTAGCAAAAAATTGAGTTGGTGACGCCTATCTTGGAGCGTCGCTGGCGTTACTCGAATATCTTCAGGGCGTCGACGCTGTTTTAAACCCGCTTGTTCACTTCTGACCCATGAAGTTGAAAGCCAATTGTTATCGCTAATATGTTGAAGTTCCATGACTGTACCATTTTGTCACAGTGAGGGTGTGCCATTTTGGAACACTTGAACATTGGTGTTTACACCATACATCCGCTCAAACGTCGCTCACTTGGTTTGTTATCGCTTGGTAATCATAGTTTTACATTTAATTAACAACAAGTGTGGTGTAGTTGGCGTGTGACTTGCGTAATGCTCTTTGTGAACAGTGCGATACGACACTGCAATAACACATTGAACGAGAAACAAAAGGAAGAGTTATGATCTATGCACAGCCAGGTAGTGAAAATGCCATTGTTAACTTTAAATCGCATTACGATAACTTTATCGGTGGGGAATGGGTAAAACCAACGGGTGGTGAGTACTTTGACAATATCTCACCAATCAACGGACAAGCGTATTGTAAAGTTGCTCGCTCTGGCGAGGAAGATATTAATTTAGCACTGGATGCCGCGCACAACATCAGAGCAAAATGGGCCAAAACCAGCGTGACAGAACGTTCGAACATCTTGCTGAAAATTGCTGACCGTATTGAGCAGCATCTAGAAGAGCTTGCAGTTGCAGAAACTTGGGAAAACGGCAAACCAGTTCGCGAAACCTTGGCGGCAGATTTACCTTTAGTAGTGGATCACTTCCGTTACTTCGCTGGCTGTATTCGCGCACAAGAAGGCAGTGCGGCAGAACTGGATGAGCACACCGCAAGCTACCACTTCCCAGAACCGATTGGTGTGGTTGGTCAAATTATTCCGTGGAACTTCCCAATGTTGATGGCGGCTTGGAAACTAGCACCGGCACTAGCGGCGGGTTGCTGTGTGGTATTGAAGCCAGCAGAGCAAACCCCAACATCCATTCTGGTTCTGATGGAAAAAATCGGTGACCTTCTTCCTCCTGGTGTCATCAACGTTGTAAACGGATATGGTTCTGAAGCGGGTCAAGCATTAGCAACCAGCAACCGCATTGCGAAACTCGCGTTTACCGGGTCTACGCAAGTTGGCAACCACATTCTGAAATGTGCAGCAGACAACTTGATCCCATCGACAGTTGAGTTAGGTGGTAAATCTCCAAACATCTACTTCTCAGATATCTTCGATTACGAAGATGAGTATCTTGATAAGTGTATCGAAGGTACGTTACTTGGTTTCTTCAACCAAGGTGAAGTTTGTACTTGTCCATCTCGCGTACTGGTTCATGAAGCGATTTATGACAAGTTTGTAGAGAAACTTACGGAACGTGCACATCTGATTAAACAAGGTAATCCGCTCGATACCGATACTCAAGTCGGTGCTCAGGCTTCTCAAGAACAGTTTGATAAGATTTTAAGTTACCTGGAAATCGGCCGTGAAGAAGGCGCAAAAGTGGTCTTTGGTGGTGGAGTGTCAGAACAGCCAGAGTCTATCAACCAGGGGTACTACATTCAGCCAACCATGTTGGAAGGCCACAACAAGATGCGAATCTTCCAAGAAGAAATCTTTGGCCCAGTGATCGCTATCACCAAATTCAAAGATGAGGCTGAAGCGTTGGAAATCGCAAACGACACTGAATATGGCTTAGGCGCAGGTGTTTGGACACGTGATGCGAACGTTGCATATCGTATGGGCCGTAATATTGAAGCTGGCCGGATCTGGATTAACTGTTACCACGCTTACCCTGCACACGCAGCGTTCGGTGGTTACAAAAAATCGGGTATCGGGCGCGAAACGCACAAGATGATGCTGGATCACTACCAGAACACGAAGAACTTGCTGATTAGCTACAGCATCGACCCGTTAGGCTTCTTCTAGTGAAACTAAGTAATTAATAAAGAAAAAGCAGTATGAATCAAAACCCCGAATCTTCGGGGTTTTTTATTAGCGTGAGCTTGTCGGCTGAAGGTTAACCTAGATGTTTAACCTGCTTATATTGTGATATCAGGAACGTTGAATTATCGCCACTTTTCGTTCCATAAGCTTTTCTACGGCGGCGTTTTGCTTGTCAATGTTGAGTTGCGGATCAAAGTCCAAAACGCGATTGCAAGATTCGAGACTGGCAAATTGATTTAAACATTCACCAAGCTCTCTTTTAGAGCTTGTTCGCATCAGACTGCTTTCTGATGAGGAGAGTAGGGTGACTTTACGGCCATGAAACGTTCCTTGCGGCACTGCATCACTTTGTTGCGCTTGTTGAACGTCATGAACCGATGAATTGGTGTATGTGGATTGGATGTCATTGGACATAAAGACACCTAAACTCTCAAGTCTAAAGTTTGTGGCATCGGTGGTGCCTCATCAATAGTTACATGAGAAGACAATAACGCTTCCCACGACTCGCTGTGCGTCAGCAATTCTGCTAAAGCTGTTTCAAAATATTCGTAATCCAGTCGCCTAATGTTAATGAGTCGGTTTAAACATAGGACGTGTCGGTGGTTATCTAAACTAAAAAATAACTGGTGCTCAGGCCAGTGATAATTAAAGGCCAAAAAAGAACGATAAAGATCGGAATTTACAATTTGAAGGCCAACAATCTCAGCTTCGAGCTGCAGAGTTGTCGATTCAGGATGAAAGATGATATGCACCCTTAGATTATCATCAAAGGCTAAGCTTACTTCATTTTCCGTTAGATGCAGTGCAGGCAAGCCTATTTGATGAGCAAACTTTAGCAAAATCTCATCGATAGTTTGGCGTGCTGACATAGGAATAGTCCCTTTTGAAATTTTATCAAGGAAAATATTAGATGTATCTCTTCATGTTTATCAATATTAGTCGGTTGTTATTATATTTTGGCTTTTAAATGTGTTGAGAGAAATAGAAAGGCAAAAGTAAATGTGTTCAGATGCATATCTCAATGGAAATGAGATATATGAATATCATTTTTCTCTAATAAACTTCAATTAAGGAAGGAATGAAAGTGAGCAGAAACTGCTTTTGAAATTACAGTCCATGTTAACTACGTGTTGTTGAAAAATGCGATTTATTGTCCGCTTGTAGTATAAATATAAGTTGATCTTTTATATTTTTACATAAAGAATTGTGTGAATTTCAAATGAGCTAGATTATATAAAATAAGTTTATGGGGTCATAATGAACAATTCTATATGGGCTGGTTTTATTGGGTTATTCATACTGAGTGGGTGCAGTCAGACTGTGTCCGTTAATGGGGTGGATGGCTTTGATACACAGAGTCAGGCATCAGTCTATGGTTGGGTTTCTGTCGACGGCTACTTTCCACCTTCGATTACTTCTCTTGAAGTGGAAATATGTAAAATTATTGATAATCAATGTTTTAAATCGGCATCTCAGAGCTACCAAGGCGTTCAGTTGCCTGTGCAGTATTCGTTTTTAATTGCACCAATTCAAGCTGGTGAAGGAAAAATGAAGATTATTGGAAAGCTTTATTCAAACGGTGATCTCGTTGCGGAAAAAGAAAAGAACTATTTATTTTTTGAGGGAAATAAACAAGAAAACTTGATTCTTGTTCCAAAAATAAACAGATAAAATTTTAAGTACTACATTTTTATTAGAGTTTTCTAATTTATAAAAATAAAGACTATATCTTTCCTGTTGTGAAAGATTTGTTGTCTTTTATAAACATTAATTACATGACTTTGAAGTCATCGGGTCAGTTGTTTTTTAGACTCATACTTGTTGCAAAAACAGTATTTTTTATGATTATATCTCGCTCCTTGAACACGTTGGCTTGGCGTTTTAGGCTATAAAACATACATTTTTATGATTTTGGAAATTTAATTTTGTTCTCGAAACGATGCCGAAATCTATTTAATTGTATTCTAATGTATAACAAAACAACCAAACTTAAATAACGAAATGATATTTAAGTTTTGGCTAATGATAAACGCTATCTGATAAAAATAATAAAGACGGACAGCAGAAATTTACTAAGTCAAACTTTTACCTTTAGGTAAAGGTAATGCTTGGGTTATTCGCTAATTATTCGGGGGGTATGGTAAGTGATAGAACTTCTATGCTCTTTTCTTTGCTTCTTTAATTCATACAGCAGTACTTAGAAATAACAACAATCAAAGTAGTGCTTTGAAAGTTTCTCAACATTTGCACTGAGAAACTCAAAATAATGAAGGGTAGAAAATGGATGTGTCAGGCCAACTAAACTCAGAAAGGGTCGACTCGAGTTCACGAAAAATTCGTAGTTTTTCCTGCTATGAAAAATCTGACGAAGTATTTCACTCAGACCAGTCTCACATTGTTGTCGTTCACAATGGTCAGCTTCGAGTTCAAACAGGTGATTGCACAATCGATGTTGCTGCAGAAAATGGGGTATTTCTATCCCAAGGAGATTACTTGTTAGAGTACTCTCCGCTAGATGGGGCATACAAAGCGTCGATTATTGCCTACGACAATGAACTCGTTAGTCAGTTGCTGCAAAAACACAGTGATCTCTTGATGATGCTGCCTAAGGTAGACAAAGTTTGTTCTGGTTTGTTTACTTTTGGTTTGAACATACTCGTTGAACAAGTGCTTTCCAGCATGCAGACGCTTGAGCAACAAGCGTACCCTGATGCCATTATGTGCCTAAAATACGAAGAACTACTCATTCTCTTGCTACACAGCAAAGGAGGAGAATCACTGTATGCGTTGCTGTCACAACAAACAAACCGTACGTCGGAACGGTTACGTCGATTTATGGAACAGCATTACTTAAAAGAATGGAAGTTGACAGACTACGCGCAGGAGTTTGGTGCCAGCTTAACCACTTTTAAAGAGCTTTTTAATGAGCACTATGGCATTTCTCCAAGAGCTTGGATCAGTGAGCGTCGACTACTGCATGCTCATAAACTGCTGTTGACGAGTAAGATGAGCATCGTAGATGTGGCGATGGAGGCAGGGTTTTCCAGCCAGTCTTACTTTACGCAGAGTTACCGTCGTCGTTTTGGAACGACCCCAAGCCGCGTACGTTCGGGAGACGATCAAGTGGCTATCGCGAAATGAAATGACTTGGGACTAAAATTTTCTGACTAATTTTGAAAGTCACTCACCAGTGTAAATTCTATTATGTATCGTGTAACAACGAACGATTAAAAATTATTACATCTCTTTCTTTCTGGATTGTTCGAAAGGGGTGCGGAGACGAACATAAATGAAAAAGCAGCATTGGCGACGCCGTTCGCTTTTTCCAGACAGCATAGTGACACAGCGGAAAGTGACTGTTTTACAAAGAGGAGCTCGTTATGAAAGCGCCTCGAAACCTACGCAGGATCTCAATGTTGTGCACGTCAATCACCGACAATTGTTGAGTGAAGGCGTCATAAATTATGAGCAGTTATCTTTACTTCAACGCTTGTTGGATAGAAATGTCGTCGATAGCCTATGCGCTAGCCAGTTAGTTAAAACGTATCAAAAACTTGGTGCTTCGATAGACCGGTTTGCCATGCGTTTATTTTTGGAAATTGGATCGCAGCTCAGTGATAGCAGCACAATCACAACGTTCGAACAAAGGCTGGACTACATCAACTCTCGTCTGGGCTTTCGCTTTAATTTGGCTGTCCCAAAAACGTTGATGCTTTGTTTCCATTTATCACTCAACGAGTGGATTAACCGACAAGTCGATCAAAGTGCTCTTCATGCTTCGATTAAAGTTGAACAACTTATCAATCAACTCGATATTCAGAAGGAATATTGGTCGAAGCTATCAGGGGAAGACACCAGTGCCGTCTTTGTTCAACAGCAACTCGATCTCATTAAGAGCCAGCAGCATCAACTTAAAAAGCAACTTGGGACGTTCAGCGAACAACAGTTGCAAGTGATTGAATGTCATCGTTCGTTAATTGAGAAGTGGCAACCGTCTTTAGACGAGCTGAAAGGGTTCGCGGAGTACACCTCTACAACCGAACAATTTATTTCTGAGTGGAAAAATTGGTGTTCGGAAGTGCGACTTGAAGCCCCTGAGCTGAACGAAGTTTGGGATGCATGCGATGTGGTTTACAACGACCAAAATGCGGTTGCGAAAGTATGGCAATGGTTCAAGAATATGCAAACTGTTGGTGATATCGATCACTACTATTTTGATACTCAAAGTGGTCAGTGCGGCCAGGCTTGCAATCACCTCAGCCAGATCTAAATAGGGCGTTAAATGTTAGATAAGATGATGAAATCTTTAGCGGAAGCGCTAAAGGTAAGGGATTTTATTGCCTCAGAAAATGGTTCTTACAACATCGAGGTTGACCAGTTATCACTGACCATCAAGCAACATGCGTCATGGATTTTATGGGAAGCGACGTTACCCTTCCAGTTTAAAGAGCATCTAGATTATCAACAAGAACAAGCGTTACAACGTTGCATGCAGCTCTCATTAAAAACCATTCGTGAGGATGGCGGCGTACTGACAACCAATGATGATCAGCAATTGATTTTGCAAAGTAAAGTAAGGGTTGAGGACTGTTCCGTGGAACGGTTCTCTGCTTTGCTTTCTAAGCACGTCAATCTATGTGAGCGTTACATTGCATTATTAGAACAAGAACGCGTGAACCACACAATCAACCATACAGTGTGGTTACCATGATGCAAAAAATCTTTCCCAACATTAGACGTGCTGCAACAAAGGCATTGTTATGCGCAGTGAGTGTTGTTCCTTTGGGATATGCGCAAGCAACAGACTTACACTGGCCTGAACAACCGTTCCGCTACTATGCAGATAACGACTCATTAAAAGAGTTGTTGAATAACTTCGGTGCAAATTATCGTGTCTCGGTTTCTGTTAGTGACAAAGTCAACGATCGAGTGAATGGGCGTTTTACCCCTGAAGATCCGGCGGAATTCCTCGATTACTTATCGCAAGTGTACAACTTGATGTGGTATTTCGATGGTGCCGTCTTACATGTCTATAAGGCGACAGAAACTCGCTCACGTTTACTTCAATTGGAATTACTTACGGCTAGAGAGCTACGCAGCACGTTAATTTCCACCGGCGTTTGGGATTCTCGTTATGGTTGGAGAGCTGCTGAGAGCAAAGGGTTAGTCTATCTTGCGGGTCCTCCACGTTATGTCGACTTAGTGGTACAAACGGCGGAGGCATTGGAAACGCGCTTGCTGCAGAAATCGAATTCAACCGACGAATTATTCGTTGAGATAATTCCTTTGAAGTACGCTTCTGCAACGGATAGAGAAATTGCATATCGAGATCAGACAATTACGGTCCCGGGCATCGCATCGGTGTTAAAACGGGTCGTGTCTGGTGTTCAAACGCAAGTGGCGAGTGCGTCTAGCAAAGAAGTTACCAGTCCAGATAAGCCTGTAAAAAGTAATAAAACCGCCTCAGTTCATGGTGGCGCAACAGTTGAAGCAGAGCCGGGCCTTAATGCGATTATCGTTCGTGATACTCAAGCACGATTACCGCTCTATCGTAAACTGGTCGCGCAATTAGACAAGCCGCAATCAAGAATTGAAGTCGCGCTATCGATTGTCGATATCAGTGCCAACGATTTAAGTCAGTTAGGCGTGGATTGGCGAGCGGGAGTGTCTGTCGGAAACAACCGCATTGTCGATATCAAAACAACAGGTGATGTGAATTCGGGGGATGTGACGCTCGGCAGTGGACAGAACTTTAAGTCCTTGCTTGATTCAACCAATCTAAATTACTTGCTGGCTCAAATTCGTTTATTGGAATCCAAAGGCAGTGCTCAAGTGGTTTCAAGACCAACATTGTTAACTCAGGAAAATGTCGAAGCGGTACTGAACAACAGCAGCACGTTTTACGTCAAGCTGGTTGGTAAAGAAACCGCAGCGCTGGAAGAGGTCACGTATGGCACGTTACTGAGAATTGTCCCACGTATCGTTGGTGATAGATTTGCTGCACGACCTGAAATTAACCTGAGCCTTCATCTCGAAGACGGTGCAAAGATCGCTGATGGTGGCGTCGATGATCTTCCTTCCGTTCGTAAAACTGAAATCAGCACCTTAGCGACGGTTAAACAAGGGCAAAGCTTACTTATCGGTGGTGTGTACCGAGATGAAGTGAGCCATCAGTTACGTAAAGTGCCATTGCTAGGAGACATCCCATATTTAGGCGCGCTGTTTAGAAGTAATACCAATACTAAGCGCCGCACAGTACGAATGTTTATTTTAGAACCTCGAATTGTTGTGGATGGTATTGGCGATAGTGTGTTGATTGGCAACGAATATGACTTGCGACCAAGTATCGGCAAGCTTAACAACATCTCCAACAATAGCGCTGAATTTAAATCGGTAGTGGAAGTATATAGCTGCACATCGAGGGTTCAAGCCGAGCGCTATCAACAAGACTTATTGTCACAGCAAAAGTCGTCTCAATTAACGCAGTGCCGATTACCAACAGGGCAAAAGGGTTGGCGGGTGAAAGTATTGGAATGTGATGACTCACAAAGTGAGTGTGTGCGCCCTTCAGAGGAGTCTTAACCGCGATGCAGCAATGGAAAATTCGTATTTTATCAGGCGTGCATACCGGAGTAGAAGTCACCTTACCTGAAGGTGCTCTCGTGCTTGGCAGTGACGACTTTATTGCTGATCTTGTACTGTCTGATGCTGGGGTCGAAGCGAACCATTTCACCCTCGTTTGCCAGCAAGACTCGGTCATTTTACGAGGCTGCGAAGAGGCAAATATTAACAGTGAAGACATCGCTGTTGCAGGTGATGGTATCGAGTTGTCACGCCATGCTGTTGTCTCGGTCGGCGTTGTGAAGTTCGCTCTGGGATACGCGGAAGATGCGTTAATTGTGAGTAACGTCAGCGACGAATCTAGCCAACAGAATACACCTGTGGTTGCTGTGCAACGCTCTAGCTGGAAAAAAACAACGCTCATCGCTTTGCTTTGTAGTTTTGTCCCGAGTGTCATTTTTGCCGGTATGTGGTACAGCCAAGCTAACGGAAACAACAATGAAATTGTTACAGAAGCAGAACCCATTGTTTTGGTACGTAACATCTTAGGCGAGCTCAAACTTAGCGACGTTCGCGTGGAATGGAATGCCGCCGCACGCCAAGCAGTCTTAGAGGGCTATGTTGAAGACCGAACACAGAAACTCGATCTGCTTGGTCGAATTGATGTATTGGGCATAAATTACAAAAGTGACTTAAGAACGATGGAAGAAATCCGTCGCGGGGTTCGATTTATTTTGCGCAACCTCGGCTATCACCAAGTGAAAGTCGAAAATGGCGATGAGACCGGCACACTGCTGCTGACGGGCTATATCGATGATGCCAGCCGCTGGAACCAAGTTGAACAAATCTTGGAGCGAGACGTGCCTGGTCTTGTTGCGTGGAAGGTTGAACTGCAGCGAGCGGGTGCCTACATGGATACGCTAAAAGCGTTATTAACGGATGCGGAGCTACTGAAGAAAGTCCAGTTGGTCACCAGCGGTGATCGCATCGAAGTTCGTGGTGAGCTTGATGATATCGAAACGACTCGATTTTACGGTGTGACCCGAGACTTCCGGGAACAATATGGTGAGAAACCGTACTTAGTTTTGAAATCCATACCTAAGGTGAGTAAAGGCACTAACATCGATTTCCCGTTTCGTAGCGTTAACTTTGGCCAGGTTCCATATGTGATTCTGACCGATAACGTTCGCTATATGGTCGGTGCAAGAACGCCTCAGGGCTACCGAATATCCAGTGTTACACCTGCTGGTATTGAGTTGGTTAAAGGCGGGCGGGTGATAACAATAGAACTTGGATATGAAGGCGAGACGAACAATGACAAATCTTGAACAAATTTTAAATAACGACACAAACGGTGCGGAAGTGCACAAGATTAAGAGCAAGCTCTTAGAAGCACAAGCGGTGGTGAAACGTCAGTTGGATTTAGGGTGCTCACCACAGCAGTACCAATTGCTACTCAAACAGTATGAAGCTTACTCAGCCGCCCATGCGGTCGTTGAATCATACGAAGCTAACTAAAAAATACGAGGAAGTCTTATGTCATTTTACGATGCTAGTAACAGTGTAAACCTTGATGATGTTAAAGCTAAGTTAGAACAACAAGCGAAAGATGCCAACACAGAAGTGACGGCAGCCATCAAGAACCTAGAAACCAATGCCGATGATCCATCAAAGCTTGCCGAGCTTCAGCACGCGATCAACAAATGGTCTGTTGTTTACAATATCAATGCGACCACGACTCGTGCGATTAAAGATGTGATGCAGTCGATTCTCCAGAAGGTGTAAAGCATGGAACGAGAAACGCGCCAACTGCTGGCTGAAATCGCGCTGATGGCAACAGGTATGCATCGTCATCAAGAAGCCAACACGATTGCAGATGGCCTTGAAGCAAGCTCAGGTTCTGAAGAGACCGTTGCGATGATTCGTGCAATGAGCCTCATGAATAAAGGCTTGTATGAAGAGGCTCATCAATTACTCGAACCACTTTGTAACGCCTATCCAGATCTGATCAGCTTAGCGGCTCTCGCTTCTGCCAAAGCCGGTTTACTGAGCAAAGCGGAAAACTGGGTAGAACTTGCGTCACAAGGAAGCGAAGAAAGCCAAGCATTTGCTGCGAGCTTTTCTCAGGACATTAGGAATCTTGGATGATCATTGATTCAAGCAACCTAAGTCTTCAACACCAATCTTTGCGTCAGTCGGAGTCGCGCCATTATGAGCGGAGCGATGAAGACAAGATGAAAGCACTCATGGAGCGAAGTGACAAGCAAGAGCAAGTTTCACATGTTTCTCCAAAAGAGACGCTAGAGAAAACAGAAGCGAAACTGGCGGAGATTAAAGCGTGGTACGAATCATTAAAAGACGCAGAGGTTGTCAGTAAACAAAGTGTCTTATCATCGTTAAATGAAGCGTTTTCCGACCCTCAAGTTAAACGAGAGGCAATGTGGTACGCCTTTCATGAGGCGAAGAGTGCAAAAGGCAACGAGCAGCCACAATCTGATTTGTTAAAGGTGTTGAAGCAGGAGTTACTAGGGAATTTTTCGGGACAGCTTATTGCCGAACCACCTGCTGATAAAACAGCACTAAAAGCAATGCTAGCGCAGCATTTTCCACTGGGTGCCCAGAAAGAACAAGCCTTATGGCATTGCTGGGCAGAGTTGAAGTCGTTACCTGATATGGCATCAACACTGGACATGGTTCGTGATGAACTTAGCTTCATGATCCAAAAAAATGCGATGGTGAAAAACATCATGACTCACAGTCACAAGTTAGATTTATCTTAGGAGTACATATGATAAACACGCAGTACACCGAGGTGATCCAAACCAACATTGATAAGTTGCAGGATGCGCAAGTCGAAGACGGTTTAAGCGAACGTTTTGAGCAAGCCATGTCGGTTCCCGAGGCAAGTAATGGCCTGGAGGGAGGTTTGCTAGAAAACATCAGCGAGTTGAAAAACACTATCGATAACGCGAAAAGTAACCTGCAAGACAACATGAAGATGGTGGGTGATGATCCGGCGCAATTACTGCAAATGCAGTGGGCGCTGACACGCATTACTTTTCAAGAAGAGCTGATCGCGAAAACCGTGGGTAAAACCACACAAAACGTAGAAACCTTATTGAAGGCACAATAGTGATGATGAATAAAATGAGAGCAGTTTTCATCATGCTCACGTTGTTTCTGGTAGGTTGTCAGACCGAGCTATACACCAACGTTACTCAGAAAGAGGGTAATGAGATGTTGTCGATCTTACTATCCGAAGGTGTCGTTGCAACAAAAGAACCTGACAAAGACAACACCGTCAAGTTAATGGTAGACAGTTCTCAAATCGCCTTCGCGGTAGATGCGCTAAAGCGAAAAGGTTATCCAAGAGAGCAGTTTTCTACACTGAAAGAGGTGTTTCCTAAAGACGATTTGATCTCGTCACCATTAGCAGAACGAGCCCGTTTGGTGTACGCGAAATCTCAAGAGCTCTCGTCAACCTTATCTCAGATTGATGGCGTGCTGGTGGCACGTGTTCATGTTGTTTTGGAAGATCAAGATCTGCGTCCAGGAGAGCGCCCAACTCCAGCTTCTGCCTCCGTATTTATTAAACACGCAGCAGATATTGCGCTTGATTCATATGTTCCGCAGATCAAATTATTAGTGAACAATAGCATTGAGGGGCTGAACTACGATCGAATCAGCGTAGTGATGGTACCCTCATCAGAGGTTCGAGTTGCTACTCAAAACAATCAATTTAAAAGCATTTTGTCGGTTCAGGTCACCAAAGAGACGGCGAATAATCTTATCGCCATTTTGGTGTTCTTGGTAGCGGCACTCATCGGCTCAAATATCGCTACTTTTACATGGTGTCGTAGGAACACGAAGCGTGGTTAAACCAGAAACACCACTCGCGCAGGTACAACACCAGTTTAACTATGCGCCTTGCCAGTACATCCATAGAAGTTGGATAGAGCAAAAGCAGCCTTGGTTACTAAATATCGAAGGCTGGAGAGATAACCCCATGTTTAACCAATGGTGCATAAATGAGTGGGCGTTATCTCCCGTTCCTGAGACGGCTTTTAACAAACCTTGCCATAGCTTGGCGTTGCTCCCAGCGGATGCGTTGAACCAACTCGTATTGATGGTGGGCGGAGCTTTACACTGTGTGGCAATGCGAGGCGTTGTTTTAAAACGCCCGAAACAGGTTCTGAACAACGTTTTTGGTTTGGAAGGCGCTCGGTTCTTAATTCAAAACGGGCCTATGCTGTTATCCAGCTGGCCGCAAGGCTGGCAGCGTTCGTTACCAGAACTATTGGATGAAAGGTCTGTTGAAGCAAGCATGAGGGCGCTGGGATATTTTTGGATGAGGTTTATTTTGATTAACTCACCGGAAGATGTTGTTCTTCGTTGGCAATTCAAATTAGAAAAGCAATTTAGCGAAAACGCGGAAACAGCTAACTGGTTGGAAGCGGATCAACGAGATCTGGCGTATCGACTCACAAAAAAAATCGCAAAACAGGTTATTCCTCAATGGTTTCATTTGTTGAAATAAAAACAGACAATTTGCAGCTGGCACCTGGCTTAAAGGTGCTGAAAGCGAAAGATTATGCCAGTTATCTGGATTCGCAACACTTAGTTGAAGCCGCGAACTCCAAAGCTGAAAGCATCATTGCTAATGCCCAACAAGCCTACGAAACCGAAAAACAACGTGGTTATCAAGATGGCCTTGCACAAGCCAAGATTGAAAATGCGCAAACGATGGTTGAAACCTTAGCACGTTGTAATGACTACTATCAGCAAGTCGAAGAAAAAATGACAGGTGTGGTGTTAGAAGCAGTACGTAAGATCATCGATACCTTCGATGATGTCGATACCACGGTGAGTGTAGTTCGAGAAGCGTTGCAACTGGTGAGTAACCAAAAGCAGGTCATTTTACATGTCCACCCAGAGCAGGTTGTTGAGGTGAGAGAAAAGGTGGCTGGTGTATTAAGTGATTTCCCTGAAGTCGGTTACGTTGACGTGGTAGCAGATGCGCGCTTGAAAAATGGAGGCTGCATTTTGGAAACAGAAGTTGGGATCATCGACGCCAGTATTGATGGACAGCTGCATGCATTAAAGCAAGCCATGGTGAAGCAGCTCAGCGAGCGTAAAATTACGATTCATGAATAAACCTCAAAAACTCAGCACTTGCTGAGTTTTTTCATTTTAATGCCTTTAAACAAAAAAAATCCGACCATTTCTAAAATATTCACTGCCATAAATCCTTAAGAATACACCTAAGAAAGCTGCTTAGTTGATAAGTGTTGCAACCAAGCAGCGCCTCTAAAACAACAAAAATAGGATTATTTAGTCGAATGGCTAATGGATTTATAACTTCTTTACTGACAGATTTTGCCAGCCGCTGCCAATTGGAGCCGTTGGTTTTTGATGAGGATGATTGTTGCCATCTACTCGTTGAGCAAAACACAGCAATCACAATTCGTGCACAAGAAGATCGTGTGACGCTTATCGGGCTAATTTCAGGTGATAAACCGAGTGCTGATATTTTGCATCAACATATGAAAGGTGCCTTAACGCAAGGCTCTCCAGCGGTATGCTGGGAGGAAGAGACCGGATATATCGGTTTCATACACCTGCCTCAGCAACTGCTAACTGCATCTTTTTTCGATGAGTCATTTGCGAATTTCATCGAGTGGTTAAAAAGTGCGAATACACAAGAAGTAACCAATAAAACAACCGAAGTACCGGAAACGAATACCACTCATTTTTCCACATTAAGGGTTTAAAACATGATCAGTTTTGGAAGTGTTAGCGCGTTGCAGGCCGCCATGCCGCAAGCTCGTAACGAGATACTTAACGAAGGTAAGCTGAGTATTGGTGGCAAAGAATACCAAATCAACGCAGCGACCCAAGAATTTACTCGCGCCAATCCTACGAATGGTGCAGTAGCGCGATTTTTTGAAGCGACAGGAAAACTGTTTCGCGAAGGTAGCCCACAATCGGTAGCGAAAGCCCTTACAAAAGCCGTATTTGATAATGAGCAAGGACAAGCTCAGCGTTTACAAGCTGCTTCTTCTGTTGAGCATGGACAAATGTTCTTCAAAGATGGAAGCATAAAAACCGCATCAGATGTCTTAAATGCCTTTGCGAAGTTAGACAGTAAATCAGTTCAGTCGAACTCTGCTGAGCTAAACCAGTTAGCAGAGCGAGCGATGACAGAGGCAATGTTAGAAACCGATTCTGGTAAAAACCTCACATCACTGATTGGCGAAAGTGCAGCGAAGTCGCTTGCTGGACGTGTAGTAAAAGACTACGGCGGTGGTGTATCTGCAGCGAAGAAAAACCCGGCAGGTAGCATTAATCAAATGCAAGCGGTGTTTGATATGGAGGTGATGCATCTTAAATCGGCGCAACGTCATATCGAAGGTCTAGCAAGCACCGATCTAAGCCAAGGTGTATACGCTGAAGGACTGGCAGAGGACGCGTTTAACAAAAGTGGCGTAACCAATAATGTTGAAAGAGCTGCGGCGTGGATCATTAATGCTTCTAACTCTAAAGGAAACGATGCCGAAAATATTACGTCTTTACTGAAAGAATACGCGTCTAATGGTAAAGACTTATTGAATATGGAAAACCTAAAAGAGCTACACGCTCGATTGGTGCCTAATGTTGAGCGTGATTACCGAGGGCCAAATATTTCGGGTGGCACTTTGCCTTCAAGTATTGGCGGTGAGGGCATGTTAAAGCAGCACATTGAAGGCTTTTTGAAAGAGAACCCTGTAGAAGATAAAGACTTAGGTAAACATTTGTTCGCCGGAGTTATCGGGTACCATGGCTTTACCGATGGAAATGGTCGCATGGGGCGTATGCTATACGCGATAGCAGAACTTCGTAACGACTCGTTCAATCCTTTAGCTATGGATGCAGAAAATAGCCTTCACGGTATTAAGTGATTTTTTACTTCTATTTAATTTTTGGAGCGGCGATTGCCGCTCTTTTATTTTCCAGCTTAACCTTAATTTTTCTTCTCAATAAAACGGCTAATAGCAATAAAAATGAGACGTTGAAATAAAGTGTCGGTTTCTATCTCGCCATAAAATCTCTTTTCTCCTTATTCGCTTATTTAAATGAGCCGTTATACCCAAGTGGCTTCGCTGAAACAAATATATCGATGTCACTTAGTTATAATAAATTAGACAGGACACAACATGGATACAGGAAAGATTAATATGCTTCTCTCTGAGCTAGGAGAAGTGCTGAACCTTGAGCGCGTGACAGCGTATGACGATCAAATGTGGTCACTGCATTTTGCTGAAAACAACAGTGTCGATGTTCTGCTCGTAGAGGAAAAAGGCGAGTTATTGATTTCCAAAAACCTGCTTATAGAACAAGATGATATTACGCTAGATAAACTTCAAGTTTTACTTGAATACAACTTTTTGTATCGAGAAACAGGTGGTGTGCAGTTTTGTGTGAATCCAACACGCAAAGACGTTGTTCTTCAAGTTGCTATCGCGACTGGAAGTGAACTCACCAACATTGCTAACTTAATCATTCAGTTGAACGAATTAGTTGATACTTGGGGACAGTTATTTCAAAACAACACGGTTGTAGATTTTAGCCAAACAGACGTACACGCATTTATTCAAGTTTAAGGCATCACACATGGTCAATATTAATACATCGCAAATGCACTCGTTGAGTCAGTTAACGTCACATTTGGCGACACAAAATCAAGCTGACGACAAAGAGGTTCGAGCACACAACGGTAAAGATATTTTTGTTAAAGAGGGCGCACCAAAAAATAAAAGTATCAGCGCGCGTATTAGCCACCAGAATAAAGCGAAAGATATTGTAGTGAACCTGCTTACTAAGCAGGGTATTCCTAAAGATGTTGCGAAGCTCATGCTGAAAAATGTGTTGAATGGTGAAAACAAGTTAACGCTTGGGAGCCTGAAAAATCTTGAGAGATTGTCGTCTGGCCCTAGCTCAAATTGGCCCACTGCACAAACGGCAGCCTCTTCTTCCAAAACCAATAAAGCCTCATCGAGTGTCGCGCTTATCAACGAACATAAAGCCAACCTTCAAAAGCTTGGTGATTTTGCCTGTACGGACTTAAATACGTTCGGTGTTAAGGGGTCACAGTTTTATGAAACAAAAGGAAAGCCACGACTAAAAGAGCTTCACGCGGATCAAGCGCGAATCATGCAAGATCACAGAGCGACGATGTCCGCAAACGGAGTTCAAGCTGCAGCACAAAGAGGAACCGCACCGCAATTAAGCACTCTACAGAACATTGCTAAGGCAGTACAAACCGCGAAAGCCGGCTGCTGTACTACATTTGCTTTTGCTGCCGCCGCTGAGATGATTCAAGGCATGTCAGGAACACCTGAAAGTGAACCCAAAGTAGAAGTGGTTGCGTTTAAAAAGGGTCATTCAGGTACACACCTTTATGTACTGGTTGGTCGACAAGAGGGGAGCGACATAAAAGATCCATCAACGTGGAGTAAGGATGTGAAAATTGTTGACCCGTGGGCGACATCTGCATTCGGTGCACCAATGTTTGGAGATGCACAACGACCACCTGTTTCGAATATGTTCCCGCCAACAGAAGTCATTTTTGATAGCCATAAACTGGGTTAGTCACTCTGCAAAAGAAGTGAGCAAATACACCATGCTAAGCATCTAACCTTTATTGAAAGAGCAGCTCTGAGCTGCTCTTTTTTATTACTCTGGCAACTCGTTTTTAGAGCGAGATTTCTGCGGAAAACCTCACAATGAAGGCGAAAAAGTGACAAAAATAAAGCCATTACCGACATCGTTCAATCTGCAATCGTTGTTCAATAGAGTTATTGAAACAAAAGGAAAAAGTTATGAACACGATTCAACAACTGCTCTTGGAGTTTTGCCAACTCAATGAGTTGCCCGAACTGAATTTTGAAGAAAATGAACGTTGTCAGCTACTGGTCGATGATCGCTACATGTTGTATTTCATCGCTACAGATACGGATGATTTGATGCTGTCTGTAACGTTCGGAGGGTTAGAAAAATCCGGTGAACAACGACTAAAAGGTTTAGAGCTTCTTGCTCATGCTAACTATCAAGGAATTGGTAGTGGCAGCCTCGCACTTGCTTTAGCTCCAAATGGTCGACAGCTTGTCTTAGCAGGACGTAAACCCGTTGAGCATCTAAATACGACGAACCTTACCGCTTGGTTTCACGAAGTTATTGAACAGGCCGAGCTGTGGCAAGCGCGTTTCGCAATGTTGGATCAAGCGATTCCAACCACCTCTAATCATGAACAAGCTCATGTTCAATCACTTCGTGTGTAGGAGAGAAAAATGGTTAATACAACACAAAAAATCAGCCAAAGCCCAGTACCTGATCTAGAGCAGTTTCGTGCAGTTGCTGCGCAAAAAGATGACCGAGTGATCAGTAAAAGAGGTGAAGTAAAAGAACCTTCCACATTCCACAAAGGTCACAAGTTTGCTTCTATTCACGAAGGCGTATTGAGAAGCAAATACACTAAGTTTTTCCAAGAAAACATCAAAACTCACCTTGATTTAAAGCAGGCGCTACTTAAGCAAGAAAAACCTGAGGTTGCGCTGTTGGCTTACTCCCTAGTGAGTCCTTCAGGCTATCGCGGTGAGCCACTTACTGAGCGTAAAATCTTAGAAGTTGTCAGCCTATTGGATGAAATAAAAGTGAGCAGCGATACGTACCAGCAGCTTAAAAATACGTTTGATGCGATCAGCAAAGATCCGCGTATGCAGGTAAGCTTAGAAGCCCAGTATCCGGGAAAAATGGATGGCTTTGCTGCTGAACTGCTGCAGATGGGCAAAGAAAAGCTAAAAGGTTCTGGTGTTAACGCCGTTATTAACTTGGCATTACCTGGCGTTGGCTTATTGATTTCTACAGGTCGAGAGCTACACAAAGCGGCCGTAAATGGTGATGCTGAGGCTTACCATCATCAGTTAGAACAAATTTCACAGCTGCCAGGGCGAGATCAACGTCTTTCTATGCCGATGCAGCAAACCTTGGCTCAAGGTCATGCGGTACTGTCGGCTGAAGGTGGCATTGGAGCTACATTAGGTATGGCGACGGGGAGCCTGGGCACGTTCGGTGTTAGCTCTGTAGCAACGGTGGGCGTCACACCGATAGCAAAAGAGGCAATCGGTTCTGCGGCAACGACTGTTATCATGAGCGGCGGTGGTTTTGTGGCGAACCAAGCTGGGGCATACGGGTTAAATACGGAAGTAAAAGAGCAACTTATGCAAGGTGAAATGTCTGGTGTTTTACCTAGACTTGAAGTTTCCAATGCAAAAGGAGACTTTACCTTCAGTATGCAAGATCCGGCTTCTGTCCGCGCATTAATGGCGTACCTTGGTCCTAAGGAGAATACTGAAATGACTTCTCCTCAAGCGCCTAAAGAGGCACAAGAGATGGAAGCCGCTCGATTAACACTGAAAAAGATGTTGGGTTCAGAGCCAAGTGAGCACTTGGTTCCTGACGTAGATTCTATCTTGAAGCTAAGCCCAGAGGATGCACCAAGTAAAACCGAGTCTATTGCTAACGGGGCGTTTAAAAAACTGTTAGGAGAAGATTGGGATTGGCTCATGCCAGCTGTTCGAGCGATTGATAAAGGGGAAGCAAGTAAAATAAACGAAAAGTTAACCTACAAGCTCCCCCTAGATGCAGCAAACGGACGAGTTTATCTTGATAAATGCCCAAACCTGAGTGACGTCCAGTTAGATGCGCTAGAAAAATTAGGCTCACCAAGTCAATTGCGATTGATGTACTTGGCAGAAGGCTGGGTGTAATTTCAAATGGTAAAGTAGGGGGTAGGTGCTGCTCCTTACTTTATCTACCGTCAGCGTTCCTTTTTGGGGCTGGCTCATGTCCATTGAATTTAACTTTTCGACTGAAGAAACAAACACACAAGTGTCAACGTTATACCAACCCAACCAATGAAAGAAATTTCTTCCCCAACAATCGCAACTGCTAGTGCTGCTGCGATAACAGGTTCAAATAGCGTGAGTATGCTAGCTCCACTGGCTGTAACAAACCGTAGCCCAAACCCAAAAGCGACGTAACCTAACCCCATTGGAATCAAGGCCATGTAGAGCATGACCGTCGTATTAGTTGATGATGCAAATAGATTATCGCCCGTGATGAAAAGTGTTGGTAGAAGCAAAACTCCACCAATACCAAAAACACTTCCCATGGCCGTTTGCGATTCAATGCCGTGGTCAATCATAGTCTTTACTCCCCATGAGTAAATGGCGTACGTCAAACCTGCCAATAGGCCAAGTAATACACCCCAATGCTTCATATCATGATCAAATAAGCTATTTGCGGATGACTCAGAAGCCAACAACAAGGTAATGCCAATGACCCCGATTGCGAAACTCATCATCCAGCGCTTGGTTATGGTCTGATTTCGGCTAAAGAGACACTCTAACAAAGCAGAAAAGAAAGGTGCAGTGGAGATAGAAACAACCGTACCAATAGCCACACCGGCGAATCGCATTGATGAATAAAAAGCCAGTGGGTAGGTGGCTAAGGCGATAATACTAACCAGTAACGTTTTCTTCTTATGTACGACTTTTCGAAAATCTCTCTTCAGTGACTTCGCTGACAGACATGCTTGCATAAATCCACCAATACCCATAGAAAATGCGCCAATGGCGAGAGCACTGACATCCGGTGCCAAGCTGGCAGCGGTGCCCGTCGTTCCCCACAGGGTTGAAGCAAAAAGTATGGATAAAGTTCCTAATTGATAGTCGGTGAAATGTTTTTTTAACACTGTAATTTCTACCTAGTGAATGGCTGTTTTAGGGTAGAAAGAATAAAAGAAAGCGATAGAGATTTTTGTGCTGAAAAGACGGAATACTTGTTCCAGAGGACTATTTTAGTGACTACCGGGAAAACTCTCTAGGAGACATGCCAAAATGCATTGAAAACCGTCGACTAAACGCGGAAAGGTCACTATAGCCAACTCGTTCAGCTATCAACTGAACTGGAAGGTCTGTATGAGTCAGTAGTGCTTTGGCTTTTTCCATACGTTGTAATGTAATGTATTTATGAACGCTCACTTTTAGCTGCTCTTTAAAAAGCTTTTTAAACTGCGTCGGACTCAAGCAAGCGGCATTCGCTAATGAGGCAATGGTGAGTGGCTGATCAAGCTGCTCGGCGATCACAACCTGTACATCTCGAATACGCGAATCTACGGAGCGAGACCGCTTTTGTTGCTCCAGCAACAGATAGAAGGTTGCAACCATTGAGTTTTCAATTTCATCATTAACCTGATACTCAAGCTGTTTTTCGACAAACTGGATAAAGCTCAGTAGAGGCGGGCTAATCGAAAACACAGCCACACTACTATCCATCAAATGAGTGGGCAAAGTGGTCATATCCGCAACAATAAAGCGTGATGACTCTTCGGCATTAAAACCGTGAGCACAACTTTTGGGGATGACTATGCAGTCGCCAACCGCCACCTTTCCGACATAACTATCCATATCAATATGTATGTTGCCCTGGAGAGGAAGCACCAGTTGATGATAATCACTATGAGTATGTCGGCTCATACGTTTCGTGTAGGAGCGAATGCTTAAGCTAGATTTCATAAAAACAACATACAGTTAAAGGATACCGCATTATAGCGTTGAAAGTATCGAGGTTGAAAGCTGGGCAGTTGTAAGCCCAGATCTTGAATGGGATGTGGTTTGTCAGTCCGCCTCGGACTCTAACGAGGCCAACCAACGAAGCACTTCCGCAGTTGCTTCAATAAGATCGCTTGGGATGTACTGGTCGACGTTGCCGTCGGCGTATAGTGCACGAGCAAGAGGGACTTTTTGCATCACAGGAACGCCTTCTTCTTTAGCGATTGCGACCATACGTTTGGCTACCGCCTCGGTTTCCATCAAAGTGATGACGGGCAGGGGCGTTTCGCCTTTCTTGTAATAAAGGCCAACCGCGATATGTGTTGGGTTTGTAACTAATACATTAGAACGTTTAACGTTTTCGCGCTGATTGGAGGCTTGTAGCTCTTGGTGCAACTGACGACGTTTGCTTTTTATTTCTGGACTGCCTTCCATCTCTTTGTATTCGCGCTTCACTTCGTCCTTGCTCATTTTGAGCTTTTTCGTGTGATCAAATTTCTGGTACGCAAAATCTGCGGCAGCGATGACGATGAAGCCTACCGAAGAGATAATCATTAATTGTTTAATCATGACGCCAGTAATGGTCGGGACACATTCTAGCCCACAAGTTGGAATTTGCATTAAAGCGTTGATGTTACCGCGTAATGTCACCCAGATAATGCAGGAAAGAAGAGAGACTTTAAGGATCGACTTGATAAACTCAATCACACTCTTAAGGGAAAAAATGCGTTTGGCCCCTTCGACGGGATTGATCTTTTTGATGTCGGGTTTAACGGATTCACCACTAAATAGGAACCCGAACTGCCCCATATTGGAAAAGATGGCGACGAGTGCAGCAACCAGAATAATCGGAGCGAGTAGATAGGCAATTTCTTTTGCGATGGCGATAGCGACATCGACTAGCGCATCTTGGAAACCCTGATAAGCAAGCTTACTTGGTAGGAGAATAAGCGCTGAGATGTGCGACATGTAATAATCGGCGAACGCAAACAGTACAATTATGAGCGCCAAAATTAATGCAGACGATACGATTTCTTGGCTTTTGGCAACCTGACCTTTCTGTCGAGCATCGCGTAATTTTTTTGCGGTGGGTTGCTCTGTTTTTTCTGCACTCATAAAGAATCCTAAGCGTTATTGCCAAATGGTATTGAGTTGTTCTGCGAATCGGGTAATGCCGTAAAACTGTACTTCAAAGTGATCCATCATTATTCCGAGATACACGATCAGTAAAACACTCGCGATGGCACTTTTTATTGGCATGGCAAGGAAAAAAACATTCAATTGCGGTGCAAAACGACTGATAAGCGCCAGACCAAACTCAGCAAGAAACATTGCCAACACTAGTGGAGCGGACATCAACACACCAAGCCACATAAGCTGTTCAAATTGCGCGTAGAAGAAGCTAACCCATGCGTCGCTAACGGTTGGGAAAAAGTCCACGATCGGCCAAGATGTATAGCTTTTGAATAACGCATAGATAAAAGTGACAAAGCCCCCGCCAGAGAAGAACAGGGTAATCAGCGTTTGGGTCAGTAATACCGCTGTTGGTGTGGATTGTGAGCCTAGCGTTGGGTTAAACATACTTGCCATGGCAGCCCCACGTTGGTTGTCGACCAGAAAACCGGCCGCTTCTATCGCCCAAAAGGGGATAGCAGCAACAAATCCTATCAATAGCCCAATTAATACCTCCTTACCCAAAATCATTATCAGCCAAATGCCGTCGGTTTCTGCAGGCAAGGTTTGCTGATTAATCATCGGAAATATAAACAGTGCGAGTGAGCAAAGCACACCATTTCTCACCATGGTGCCGCCTAACATTTGCTTGCTCAAAATAGGCAAAAAGATGAAGCATGCCATTAACCGAGGTAACGTCAGGCTGTACAAAAATAAAGCCTGGTATAAGTCGTGATAACTCATCGTATTTGAGGAATTTTATCCATAGCAAGCGAGGCGAAGGCGTGGAGCTCTGCCCCTAGCCATTGCGTTGTGACGAACAGCGTAATAATGACCGCGATAAGCTTGACCACAAAGCCTAACGTTTGTTCTTGGACCTGAGTTAACGCCTGAATAAGCGACACCAATGTACCAACCAATGCTGCGACTAAAATCGGCGGTAATGACAAGTACAACACTAGGGTTAATGCTTGAGTCGTGAAATGAATGATTTCAGCAGAATGCATACTTTCTCCGTGATTAACCGTAACTCAACACTAAGCCGTGGGTGAGCTTTGTCCAGCCGTCAAGCAAGACAAAAAGCAACAATTTGAAGGGGAGGGAAATCGTCATTGGCGATACCATCATCATCCCCATCGCGAGTAGGATATTCGACACAATTAGGTCAATAGCGATGAACGGTAAGTACAACAGAAAGCCAATTTCAAAAGCGCGAGTAAGCTCGCTGACGGTAAATGCGGGCAGTAAGAGCAATAAGCTGTCCGACTCTAAACGGTCTACGTACTTCTGCGGCCACAATGTGCGTGCAGCATCAGTGAAGAATATGGCTTCGGTTTCCCGAATATGCTTTTTCAAAAATTCTCGATAAGGCTGTAAACCGCTTTCAATGAGGCCTTCTACACTTGCAGAATCTTCAAGGGAGATATCATGCTGCTTTACGTAGTCGTAGGTTTCAAACCCGACGGGAGCCATGATGAAAATTGACAGAATGATAGCCAATCCGTAAAGCGCCATATTCGGCGGAATTTGCTGTACACCGAGAGCGTTACGCAGCAGTGAGAATACAACGGCGAGTTTCACAAACGACGTCGCCATCATAGCGATAAATGGGATCAGTGCCAGCAGTGCTAAGCTGACAATGAGATTGAGCTCGTCGGGTAACTGGATCATGCTGGCTCCTGCGTGCCACCGAACAGCTCCAGTACGCGCACACCTAAATGTTCGTTAACATTAACCAGTTCACACTCACCAATGATTTTGCCGTTGGCACGCAATGTTACCGGCTTAGATACAGGCTGGTTTAGCTCGAATACGTACCCTGGCTGAAGCTGGTTAAGCTGCTCTAGCGTGATGGTTTGATGGCCGATATCAAACGTGAGTTCCACAGGCAGTTGCTGGTGGTCGGTTAACATTTCTGAAGTGTTTACGTCATTCATATTGGTTTCTTTTTCCATAATGTGAAGAGTTTGGTCATCCAGTTGGCAGCGCCAGAGATTCTGGTTAGATACTTGAAAAATGGCTTGTTGCTTGGCGATGTAACCATCGTCAAAAAAGATGACATCTCCCAGCTCGAGCGAATTAAATTCGCTTAACGTCAAATGGGTCCTTCCAAGACTTAACCACACAGGTAAAGCGAGGTGTCGAGCTTGTAGAGCAGCGCTGTTTGGTAGCGCATCCAACAACACGTTTGATCCTTCGCTAACCCACAAACAAAGAGAGCCGTTAGGCTTATTGAGGGTTAACATTAAAGCATGCTCTTGGGCCTGGCTCGCCTCTAACGGCTGTAGTTGACTAAGAATGGGTAACTGACCAAATAGCGCTTTGATTGCCTCACTATGCGGTTCTATCTGTGAGCTCAAAAGTGCTAACTGGAGGGAGTTAGGCAGGGACTCAAACGCAGTAGCATTTAAGGTCGATTTCAGCCAATGTTGGAGCTGCGCACGAGAAAAGTCTACTTGTAGGGTTTGCCCTCCAATCAACGTGGTTAAACGGAACCCTTCAAATGAAGGGATTTGAGCAACAGTAATCGATACGCTCTGACCATCAGTCCCTTGGAAGTGGCACTGTTTTGCACAAAGTTGATTGCTGAGCGCGATACTTTCTGCATCCACTTTGGGGATTATTAACGGCGTCATAGGTCATTCTCCGCTTGCCATTCTTCATACACGCTGCGTTGTTGGCGTGAGTGTTGTTGTTCATGTTGTTGTTGATCGAGCTGTTGAGTTTGTTCGCTGATCGCTAAGCGAAGTGGCTGCTCACCACCGAATCGGTTTAGCCGTTCAGCAAGATCTTGTCTAGCTTGCTGGCTAATAATGGTAAGGGCATGCTCTTGTCGAATCGTCACGCTATACCCTTGAGCGTCCAACTTGATGTGGATTTCACCACCTTTTAATTGTCCTTCACTTAGAAACAGCCGAACCTCTTTGTTGTCCGATGCGGTTGGCAGAGCAACATAGATTTTGTCCACCAATTGCTGGAGTAATTGGTTTACGTCTCGCGTTGGGCTTGGTTGAGCCTGCGAAGCAACACTTTTTAGGATGACATCGCCTTGTGTTACCGCACTTGCAAAGGGCTGAGAAGGGACTTTTTCTTCATCCGTTTTAACGGCGACTAGTGCGCTTTTCGTCACGATTTTTTCAAGAGGCTTGGTTTCAGGCAGGCCACCAGTTTGGTCTGGTCGTTTGCCTGTATTCTGTAGCGGCGGAGTTGCACGCTTATTGTGCGCTGTTTCAGTTTGCTTTTTCGTTAAGCCAACAATGTTAATCCCATCTTGAGCGAGCTCTATCGCTGTCGCACTTTGGGGGAGCAAGCCAGATTCAAGCGTAGAGAGACAATCCGGCGAGGTATGTTTATCCATCGGCGTCGGTTTATCATCTTTCAAATGAGCTTGAAAGTGAGGATCAACACGCTCGGTAGAAGGGGAGCTTAGAACTGTGTCGCCATCGCTTTTTCCATCATGTTTAAGCAATTTATTGTTTTCGCTAATTATTTCTTCGCTATTTTCTGCGTCGTCTTGCGATTTCTCTATATCTCTCTTAGTGACGACGTCACTTTGACCTTTTAAAGTGGAGATGTTTTTGTCAGCGTTGGCTTCTTGGTTCGATGAGTTAGGTTTCTTATCTAGACCTTGAGATGTCTCATGCCTTAGCGGTATGTCTTCTTCGCCAGTATGATTTTTTGGGGGATTCCCAACGATAGACTCCTTTCCCTTGCTAGGCTTCTTCGTCATTGCATGCTCGAATTGTGATTGAAGCTCGGCCTCCTTCTCGAGAGGCACTTGTTCTGGCGTTGATTTGTGCAGCGTATTCGATGTTTCAGTTGTTGGGGTAATGCGCATAGTGAACCTTTAGATAATGTCGACAGTGCGAAACTCTTCCTGTTCGAGTTCTTCTTTGTATTGCCTTTCTCGCGATTTTTCCGCGACTTCTTGTTGCTGCAACTGAACGAATTTTTCTTTGGTTTTATGGGCTTGTCGCGCCTCTTTTTGCTTTTCTTTAAGTGCCGAGCGTTCGATTTCAAGCGCTTTTTTTGACTCGGCCACACGTTGTTTAAGTTCGGCTTCTCTCTCTCTTAACAACGCGATTTCTTGTCTTAATGTTTCTAGCTCTTTGAGAACGAGTGTTTGTTGTTTTGCTTTAGCAAAACGTCGCTCTTCTTCTTCCTGGCGCCAAACGTGATAGTCCGCGACAGAACGTTCGGCCTTTTGAACCTGTGCTGCGGCGTTTGACACTCGGTATTCTTGACGCTTGACGGCTTTATCCGCACGTTCAGCGCGAATTTTTTTGATTTCTAATAAGCGTTCTATCATTGTTTCGCCATCCCTTTAAGTTGAGCGATAGCGCCATCAAGATCGCTTGGTTCATGAGTGCCTTGGCGTAAAAAGGCGCGTATATCATCACTTTGTGCAATGGCCAAATCCGCTCGACTATCTGCGCCATGTTGGTATTCGCCAATTTTGATTAGCAGCTCAACTTCTTCATACTTAGCTAACATTTCGCGAATATGAGCAGCAGACGCCTGATGATCGGGTTCAACGATTTGATTCATCACTCGGCTTGCTGACCGAAGTACATCAATCGCAGGGTAATGGTTCATTGCGGCAAGTTTACGCGAGAGAATGATGTGCCCATCTAAAATGGAGCGAGTTTCATCCGCGACAGGCTCTGTCATGTCGTCACCTTCCACCAACACGGTGTACAGTGCTGTAATTGATCCTTTGTCTGATTGTCCAGCTCGTTCCATCAGCTTTGGCAAAGCGGCAAAAACGGAAGGCGGATAGCCACGTCGTGTTGGTGGCTCGCCTGCGGCTAGTCCAATCTCCCTCTGTGCGCGGGCGAAACGCGTTACAGAATCCATCAGCAGTAGCACGCGTTTACCTTGGTCACGAAAATATTCTGCGATAGAAGTTGCAACAAAAGCGGCTTTGGCGCGCTCCATTGCTGGGCGATCAGAGGTAGCGACCACTAAAACCGATTTGGCCATTCCTTCTTCGCCTAGGTCATGCTCAATAAACTCGCGTACTTCGCGTCCGCGTTCACCAATTAAGGCGAGAACGGTCACGTCAACTTCTGCGGAGCGAATCAGTTTTGCCAGTAGGGTACTTTTACCCCCACCAGCCGCTGCAAAAATACCCATGCGCTGACCTTCACCACAGGTCAGTAGCCCATCAATGGATCGAACGCCAAGAGAGATTGGCTTTTCAATTAGTTTACGTTGCATTGGTGGTGGCGCATCGCGATAAACAGGATACCAAGCACTTGGTTCCTGACTCTGCGTACCATCGAAAGGGCGCCCAAGCCCGTCAAGCGTTGTACCTAACAGGTGGTCGCCAACACCCACTTCGTGCATTTTACCCATTGGGCTTACTTCTGTATTTGAGGAAATCCCAAACATATTTCCTAACGGAGTGAGCAAAGCGTGATGCTGCTGGAAGCCAACCACTTCCGCTAACAAAGACAGAGTTTGATCGGGATTACGCAACTCACACAGTTCACCTACACGAACGCCAGGGACGACAGCTTTAATAATGGTGCCGGTGACTTGTGTAACGCGCCCGCGAATTTGGATCAAACGCGTGTGTTTAATCGCAGATTGTTGGATATCAGTGATGTATGAGAAATCGTTCAAGGTAAAAATATGCGCAATGATTGATGCTGAGAGGATAGAAAGTATAAGAATCAATTTATAGTGAATATCAGTCGGGAGTTTTTAGAAAACTGAAAGCGCACTAAAAAAACACGTCTGATTTTGACAGCTTCAAAAAAGCGCACTTCCTATAATTCGCCTGTATTGTGCGGAAGGAGTGCAAGTGAATGAGTATTATCAACAATCATATCGCAACAAATCCAAAGTTTGATGCGTCTATCCAAAACGGGTTGGAATCGTCTCGCCCCGACGTTTCACAAAAAGGCAATTATCGCGGTGAAACCGTCCGTGTTCACAATGCCACACAATCACTTTTTGATGCGATGGAAGAACTCACTTCACTCGGTTCCGAAAAAGCAGAGAAAGATCTGACCAAGCGCAAAGTGAAAGACAGTGGTGTTCGAGTTAATGAAGCACATGAACTCGTTTCGGACTATTTAAGAAAAGTCCCTGATCTTGAAAAGAATCAAAAGATCAAAGATTTGGCTACAAAAATGGCGGGAGGAAATATCTCGACCATCGCGCAATTACAAGCCTACTTGAATGGGTTTTCCGAGGAGAAAAGCCATCAATACCTCGCCCTAAAAGCCGTTAAAAAGTTTTTGAGTGCGAGTCCAGAAAGTAAACACCTACTAGCGCTGATTGACCAAGCACTTCTAAGAATCGAGCAAAACCCAGATACATGGTCTCAAATTGATACGGAAATCCGTGTCTCAAATTTTGCTGATGAATACAGCCAAGAGCAAGAGTTTAGCTCTTTGCATCAGCTGCGCGGCTTCTACCGCGATACCGTTCATAGTTATCAAGGGCTCGGCGCGGCTTATCAAGATGTAGTGGCGCGCTTTGGTGAGCAGGAGGTATCGACTGCTGTTGACTTTATGCTGCAAGGCATGAGTGCAGATCTTAGTGTTCAAGGTAGCAGTATCGATTCGGTTAAGTTGCAGTGGTTGATGTCCGATATGCAAAAACTCAAAACTCTAAATACGTTGCAAGATCGTGTGAATCAGCTGTTCCAAATGTTTAAACCGGAAAGGACGAATTATGGCTTATCAAGTTTCTAATTTGATGGCTGATGTGATTGCGTTGGTAGAGCAGCGATGGGTAAGCAGTGATGAGATATGGAAAGTCGCCAACGCAATGGAATTGACGGCGGTAGAACAAAAAATCGATTTTTTTCGAGAGTTCCATAAGTTAGTTCGCGCAATCCCAATTGACGTATTCGCCGATGAAGAACAACGACAGAATTTAATCCAAGCGGTACAAAAGGCGCTAGACGAAGCCATTGATATAGAAGAAGAGGAAGCGTGGGAAGATGAGTTGGATTGATGCATCCGTCGATGAATTTTGCCGAGGAATGGGGCTCGATGCCGTCGATTTCTCATCAGCTGGACGGGTGCAGCTGGATTTTGAGCAAAGTGGTACGCTGCATATTGAGCGACAGGGTGAGCAGTTATTCTTGATGTTGTCTCGAGCGTTATCTTGGCATCAAACCAGTGACATGATTCAAAGTGCACTGTGTTTGTGTCATGCCGATCAAGGCTGGCCTTTCGAAATTAAAACCGGCTTGTTAGATGAGCAAACTCTGGTTTTTTCAGCAAGGCTAAAAGGAGAAGAAGTAACACTTCCGACCTTAGAGCAAGCGTTTACGCTTTTGGCTCGTCTACATAACGATGTGGCAGGCTCATGACTCGAGTTAGCACTTTAAACGTAGGCATCGAAGCCTTTACGCATGTTACTTATAGTGAAGTTAAGGCCGATTTCCCTGAACGGTTTCAATTACTTCCGGATGGACAGGCGGTCGCTACGCATTTAGAGAAGCTCTATGACCTCAGGCCTTCAGACCAATACCTAATCGCGTTAACCAAGCCAAAATTGTTGCACTCAGAATTGTTGCGTCCAGAAAAGTACCGCCAACAGTTCGATGAAACGTTGGCTCAGCTGCAAGTTCTTGCACAGGACTCAGGCTCCGTTTCTTTTATCAAAGCATCCGAAACGCTACAAAGTACACAACTTGATCAGCGTTACCTTACTATGGCGCTCAATCTCCTTATTCAGGTCTAACCAACATGTTGAGATCCAAAGACATTGAACTCTTACTTGTTCACGCTGCGCTACAAGTTCAATACCAAAAGCCAGAGCATGCCATTTCTATTCTCGATGCGGTTCTAGAAATAGAACCGCATCACAAAGAGGCGATGCAAACACTTGCTGTGGCGTGTTTACAAAGTGGTCGATATACCCGGACGATTGAGGTGTGTGAGCACTTATTAAAATCCGACCTTCATCCTGACTCGGCAGGACTCTGGTTTTGTTTAAGCCAAGCGCGTTGGAAACAAAATGACGTCGATGGGGCACGCCAAGCGCACCGACGCTATCTGCAATCTTTAAATAGTGAATCACATGAATAAGTTGATCGATATTCTAAACAAAGTAGGGCAACGCAAAGACATCATGCTTGCGGTGATGTTACTCGCGATCGTCTTTATGATGATATTGCCACTTCCTACCGCACTGGTGGATGTGCTGATTGGCACCAACATGAGCATTGCGGTGGTGCTGCTTATGTTAGCGATTTACATCACCACGCCACTTGAGTTCTCTGCATTTCCTGCGGTGCTATTGATCACGACATTGTTTCGTCTGTCTTTATCTATCACGACAACCCGCTTGATCTTGCTACAAGGCGATGCTGGTCAAATCGTTTATACATTCGGTAACTTCGTTGTGGGCGGTAACTTAGTGGTCGGTATTGTTGTGTTCCTGATCATTACCATTGTTCAGTTTATGGTGATCACCAAAGGCTCAGAAAGGGTAGCAGAAGTTAGTGCGCGCTTCTCACTCGATGCGATGCCTGGTAAGCAGATGAGTATTGACGGTGACATGCGTGCTGGAGTAATTGACGTACACGAAGCTAGGCACCGACGATCACTGATTGAAAAAGAAAGCCAAATGTATGGCTCGATGGATGGCGCGATGAAGTTCGTTAAAGGCGACTCCATTGCGGGTCTGGTCATCATTGTGGTCAACATCTTAGGTGGCGTCACGATCGGGGTAACGCAAAAAGGCATGAGTGCTTCTGAAGCACTTGAGTTGTTTGCGATTTTGACCGTTGGCGATGGTTTGGTATCGCAGATCCCGGCACTCTTTATCGCGATTACCGCCGGTATTATCGTGACGCGTGTTTCTCATGAAGACTCTTCTGATCTTGGATCGGATATTGGTGGGCAGGTGATTGCTCAGCCACGTGCGCTTCTTATTGGTGGTGTGCTTTTGGTGCTGTTCGCACTCATCCCTGGGTTTCCAAAAATCACTTTTCTGGTCTTGGCCGCCGTGGTTGGTGGTGGTGGTTTCTTCCTTTTCTATCAACAGAAAAAACAAGCGGAATCAGATAGCACCGACTTATCAAGCTTTGTTTCGCAAGGGGCCGGTTCGCCAGCAGCGAAGCCAAGCAAACCCACGCCTTCTAGAAACAGCAAAGGTAAGTTAGGTGAGCAAGAAGAGTTCGCCATGACGGTCCCGCTGTTGATTGATCTTGACGCGAGCCTTCAGGAAAGCTTGGAAGCGGTCGCATTAAATGAAGAGCTAGCAAGGGTGAGGCGCGCACTATATCTCGACCTCGGCGTGCCTTTCCCGGGTATCCACCTGCGTTTTAACGAGGGGATGCAAAATGGTGAGTATTTAATTCAGTTACAAGAAGTTCCGGTTGCACGAGGACGAATTGTAAAAGACCAACTCTTGGTGACAGAAGGGAATGAGCAGATCGACTTATTAGGCGTGCCTTATGAGCAAGATGAAGATTTTCTACCCGGTATTTCTAGCATTTGGGTGGCACAGAGTTATGAGCAAAAACTCGTAGCCAGTCATGTCGGTTTTCTCACACCCGACAGGATTTTAACGTACCACTTGTCTCATGTTCTCAAGGAGTACGCACAAGACTTTATTGGTATTCAGGAGACGCGTTATCTGTTGGAGCAGATGGAAGGCAGTTATTCGGAGCTAGTCAAAGAGGCCCAGCGTATTGTTCCGTTGCAAAAAATGACGGAAATCTTGCAACGCTTGGTTTCTGAAGACATTTCTATCCGAAACCTTCGCGTGATCTTGGAAGCGATGGTTGAGTGGGGCCAAAAAGAGAAAGATGTTGTACAGCTGACGGAGTACATTCGTTCCAGCTTAAAACGTTACATTTGCTACAAATACGCAAGCGGACAAAACATGTTGCCCGCTTACTTATTGGATCAAAATCTCGAAGACACAATACGCAGCGGTATTCGTCAAACCTCAGCAGGGAGTTACTTGGCGTTAGACCCGTCAGTAACGCAACAATTTGTCAGTGATGTGAAACAGACCATTGGTGACTTAAGCCGCATGCCGAATAAACCTGTGCTAGTTGTGTCTATGGATGTACGCCGATATGTGCGAAAGCTTATTGAATCGGAATACTACGATCTGCCCGTTTTGTCATTTCAAGAACTAACCCAGCAAATCAATATTCAGCCACTTGGAAGGGTGGGGATGTAATGAAAACAAAACTAATACTCTCGCTGGCGCAAGCGGGGATCGAAGTGACGCCATACTTTTGGCAACAAAGTGAAATTCAACTTGGTTATCGAATTGAAGTTGAAGGCTTAGAGCTCGTTTTTCGGGTGGAGGACGGTGAAATCATCATCGTTCTTCTGAAACGCGTTCGTCCAAAATTGGGGTTGAGTAACCCCTTTGCCGGCTTATTTCTCTTGGCTGAACATGCCATTCAACTTTATCCCTCCGATTGGGTCATTCGCGGCAACGTCGATGTGTTACGTGGTAGCAACATGAGCAGCCAGCGATTGGCACAGTTCTATCTAAAAGCATGCGGTGCAAGCCATGATGAGCTAGACGACTGGTACTGTTTACGCCTAGCAGATTATAGACCTTTGAAAAAGTTGAAAAAGTAAAAACTCACGACTGTTACTGACAGCACCGATGAGATGACCCGCTTTAAGATAGGAATCAAGATGAAGCAACCGTTTACCGATGCGATTGAGAACGCTGAGCTTGCCATTAGAAAAGCTGAAGACAGAACCGATATTTTTAACGAGCTATTGGAAGGCTTAGGTGTTGGTCCTGTTGCGGGGGATGTTTTACTTGGCGGCATAAAAGCGCCAGTAGATACCATGAAACGTGCAGAGCAAGAGCTAATAGACGAAGTCCAGCGCCGCCGGCAACAACAAACTCAGCTACAAGGTACGTCAGGTAAACGCAGAAAGCGTCCCACAGTGATGCGCGGCATGATGATTTAGAGGTTTGGAAATGACGAATATGAAAACGACTGGCTCTACGACAGGAGCAACAGACACAGCTGCGAGTAGTGCACCATTACCCACTTTCCAACAAAACTTGATAGAGGCATTTACCCCTGTACTGGGTGAAGCAGAGACTCAGCAACTTGCCTCTCTAATCTCTTCATTGCCAACTATCTCGGGACAAACGGAATCACAAAGCATCGCGCTTTATGTTGATACGCTTGAAAACCTAAAAGCGAAAAATAACGCGTTTGCTGGTATATCATTGACCGACACCGCATCTGTTTGGATAAAGTCGCTACAAAGTGCTAACTCAGATGGCGAATTAACCGCAGCCGAGTTTAATGCTCAAACAAACCAAACGCTATCAAATCAGTTTCAGGCTTGGTTTAGTAAGTTACTGACGGAAAACGTAGATAGCTCGTTATCTACTGAGTTTGTTAGTCAATTTAATCTGGGCACTCAGAGTAACCAAGCGGAGCAGATCGCCAACCTCTCCGAGACAGGTCTGGCTAATGCCACCAAAGAAATTTCTCTTTTTGTTGCAGAGCTTGCTAATCAAATGGGCTCCCGTGAAGTGAGAGATGCTTCTATTTCTTTTCTTCGCAATGCCTTTAGTAGCCTAGGTTCCGTTAATCTCGCGCAGCTGAAGAGCTCGGACTTTCTGTTGACTAAAGAGAGTTTCGCCCTTCAAGTCTCAGCTCAATTAAAAAGTAGTTTTCAAGGCATTGGTATTACTTTAAGCACCGATGACGCAAGTGCGCTAGCTAGCAGAATTACCTGGACTCCTGGTATTTCTAAACAGCAGCTTAAAGAAGCGTTAGATGAAATGGCCGCTCAAGTGAAAGGCCAA
Source organism: Vibrio sp. 1751 (assembly GCF_033339895.1). Taxonomy (NCBI): domain Bacteria; kingdom Pseudomonadati; phylum Pseudomonadota; class Gammaproteobacteria; order Vibrionales; family Vibrionaceae; genus Vibrio; species Vibrio sp. 1751. Next base: position 80,690 of record NZ_JAWOVM010000002.1, on the reverse strand, counting down.
TATAGCGCAGCTTATGGTGAGGTGAGTGGAACGAACAATCTAAAAGCAGCACTTAATACTGTCATTGGTGGAACTGAGCCTTTGACCCTTTCTAGTCTGTTCGCCAACTTCGCGGTGAGTTTAACAAATATAGAAATCGACGACTTTTACCAGGACAGCGCGATAGCCGATGTCCAAAAGACACAGATAACGGCAGCTCAAGTTAATTTGATCAAAGAAAACACCGAACGAGATATCCGATTACAGTTTGAAAAAATAGTAAAAGGTGAATCTACCGGGGCTTCATTTACTGAGCGATACGAGGCATTGCGCAAGAACTTAGGGGCATTGAAAGAGCGTCTACTCAATATCACCGATAAAGAGAAAGCGGATCGCGAGGTGAGAGCAGAGCACTCTCTAACGGCTCGTGATTTGTTGGCCGTTGTTGAGTCCAGCATTGGAGACCGTTTTGATGAGCAAGTGCTGCTTGCACTAAATGAGCGTCGTGTTAACCGTTTAGAGAAACGTAATGACCAGAAAGAGGCATTAGAGGATCTCACAATACAGCTTAAAGTTTTTGGTGTTGTGCAATCAAAAATTCACTCTACGCAAAGTGTTGATGGGGTTTATAAACCGGGATATCCAGAAAGTAACTTCAAAGCGAGTGACTTTAACTACAGCAATCAAACGGATTTTGAAGTTTCACCTGAGTACAAGTATTTGACGGATAATAAGATAACAAACCATCGAGACTTCCTTCAAACACAAGGTATTACTATCGGTGATGGTGCGTCGTACCAAGACGAAGAGAAGTCGAAAAAACTGTCTAATTTTTCTAGTTCTGTCAGTGCTAAATCCAAGTTGCTTAACGATGAAGTGCAAATCAAAACCACTGAGCTGAACGACACCAGTTCTCAATACAACTCGACCGTTGAAGCGATGAACAAGTTTGTTCAGAAGTACCACAGTATTTTACAAGAAATCCTACGAGCCATTTAAGGATAACCAACCATGACTAAAACAAACGCGACCGATCCATCCCAAATGCAAGCAGAGGAGCTGCTGTCTTTTCTGGAAGAGGGAGGCACGCTAAAAATGTTGCACGATGTGTCTCAGGACACCATCGAACACATTTATGCCGTAGGTTACAACTTTTTCCAATCGGGAAAGATTGAGCAAGCAGCGAAAGTATTTCAATTACTCAGCATGCTTGATCATTATCAGGCGCGATTTTTCATTGGCCTTGGCGCGGCTCGTCAGGAGTTGGGTGAGTATCTGCAGGCAATAGACGCCTACAGCTACGCAGCGCTAGTGGACGTAAATGATCCACGCCCACCTTTTCACTCTGCTGAATGTCACCTGAAACTGGAACAACTGACAGAAGCAGAGAGTGGGTTTTACAGCGCGAAGGAGATGTCTGCCGGAAAATCACAATATGCAGATTTGCATGAGCGTGCAGGCATCATGTTAGAAGCGGTGAGAAATAAAAAGGAGTAATTAGACTATGAGTTCTATTGCACTTGACCGCATCCAGACACAGGTTTATAGCCCTGAATCTGGCCAAGCCACGTTAGATAACGTGCAGAAAACGGCGTCTACAGCGACGCCTTCTGTGACGGTAGAAAACGTGAAGAGTAAAGATGCAGATGTACTGAACACCGGAAAAGTAAAAGTTCAGTTAGATGCACCTAACGCAGCTGTTAGTGACAAAGTGAATGATTTGACGCTAAAAGCCATGGCACAGCTGCAAAAGATCGTCGATACCATTGCAAAATCTCTCCATGCAGTTGCAGACCAAACAGGTTCGATTGCCGTCAAAATCATCGCAGGATCTGCTGATGATTTTGAAGTAGAGCTTGCTGCTATCACGGATAAACTGAAAAGTGCTCAAAACGAGCTGAAAATTCAGGAAGTGAAGGTCGCAAAAGCTAAGCACGAAAAAGAGATGGTGGAAAACCAAGACAAAATCAAAGAATCGGAAGCCGCTGCAAAAGAAGCCCAAAAATCAGGCTTAGCAGCGAAGATCTTTGGTTGGATCAGTGCGGTGGTTTCTATTGTTGTTGGTGCCGTAATGGTGGCAACGGGTGTTGGTGCAGCAGCCGGTGCACTTATGATCGCTGGTGGCGTTATGGGAGCAGTGAGCATGGCGTTGCAAGAGCCAGCCGTTCAAGATGCGCTAAAAGAAGCGGGCGTAAATGTCGATGTGCTAAACAAAGTCGTAATGGCATTAGAAATCGCCGTCGCGGTTATCGGAGCTGTTGTGACGTTTGGTGGTGCAGCAGCTGGCGGTATCGCGAAACTTGCAGCGAAAGGTGCTGGTAAGGTAGCTCAAAAGGTCACGGAAATCGCTACGAAAGCCGCTGCAAACATGGCGAAAGTGGCGGATATGGGCACAAAAGCTGCGACAACAACAGCGAAAGCGATTCGTTATGGCGCAGAAACCGTCGATCTTGCCGTCAACGTGGGTAAAGGCGCAACGGACAGTGTTCACGCTGCTAACAATGCTCACGTGACAGAGATTCAGGCTGATATCACAGACCTTCGAGCCAAAATGACGTTAAGCCAGGCTGTCATTGATAAGCTCAAAGAAGAGATTGGTAAGTTGATGGAAGACTTCCAAGAGCTGATGAGCCTCATCATGCAAATGATTCAAGCGAAAAGTGAAACTATGCAAACGGTGTTAAGCCGTCCTGCAACGGTATAAGGAGTTTATTATGCTAGATAAAGTAGGCGGAACGGGTCGTGGTGAACTATACGGTTTAGGCGACACCATTAAAACCAACAAAGCAGAAAAAGCGCCGGAAACAAAGCTTGAAGCGGGCGCCGTTAAAAGCCAAAGTGAGTCAGGTGTTTCTGGTGCAGCACGCTACCAGTTAGAGACACCTAAAGCTCCTACAGTGAGTAATCAAGCTCAAGTTGTTGCAAACTTAATGAGTGCTCTTGCGCCGACGGTGAGCTCATTAATGAGCACAACGATGAAAGCACTTAACGGTGAGGAGGTGATCAAGTCACCATCAGATGCGGTATCACAATCGTTGACGCTATTAACATTGTTGTATCAAGTATCAAAGCTGAGCCGTGAGCAGCAAGTGCTACAACGTGAAATTGCTGTTGAAGCAAACGTCGCGAGTTTAGAAAGCCAAGCGGCAGAACTCAACAACTCGGCAAGCGCAATGATCGCGATGGCAGTCGTTTCGGGTGTATTAGCGGGTGCTACCGCAATTATTGGTGCCCTTGGTTCTTTCAAAGCAGGGAAAGAAATCAAGAATGAAATGGCGAGCAATAATGTACTGAAAACGCAAAAAGCTGGCTTCGATCAAGCAGAAGAGTTATTAAATAACAATAGCTTGTCTAAAACTCAGCAAGATCAGGTTAAGCGTGCGCACTCACTAGCGAAAGACAATATCGCAGACACGACAGCGCAGCTGACAAGTGGTGGCCGTAAGTTCGATAAGTTGATGAGCTCAAACCAAGCAAAGAACGCGATTCTTCAAGCTTTGGGCCAGATGGCAAACTCAGCATCGAATGTAGAGCAAACCAAAGCGCAAGCGCGCAGCAAAGATGATGAAGTACAAGCGACTCGCGCACAAGCAGCCAAACAGAAAGCCGATGAAAACATTGGTTTCCAAGAAGGCTTATTGAAAGAGCTACGTGACTTGTTCCGATCTATCTCAGATAGCCAGAACCAAGCGTGGCGAGCGTCAGTCCCAACGGTGTAACCATCCGTTTCACTAACTACAAAGCGTTGTTTATACAACGCTTTTTTTATGGGATTCAAGTCTAAATGCTATTTATCAGTAGGTTAAGTTGATAAAAAAGTATATATCTATAAATCAACCTCCAAGGATGAGAACTCAAACGTTATCAAATTGTTAACGGTTGCTATACTTAAACGGTCATCAACACAGGTAAAAGGGATGTTCAATGTTTAAGTTTAAGCAAATCGCACTTGCTGCTTCTTTAGCGGCACTCACAACAGGCTTTTCTGCGTCTGCGGAGGAAACGTTTGTCACTATTGGTACCGGTGGCGTAACAGGGGTTTATTATCCGACTGGTGGCGCTATTTGTCGCTTGGTTAACAAATCGCGAGAAGATCACGGTATCCGTTGTTCGGTAGAAAGTACTGGGGGGTCGATTTATAACATCAACACTATTCGTGCTGGTGAATTGGACCTCGGTATCGCGCAATCAGACTGGCAGTATCATGCTTACAAAGGAACCAGTAAGTTTGAAGAAAGCGGGCCTTTTAAAGAGCTACGCGCCGTATTCTCCGTTCATCCAGAACCGTTTACTGTCGTTGCACGTAAAGACGCGAACATCAAAACTTTTGATGATTTGAAAGGTAAGCGCGTTAACATTGGTAATCCTGGTTCTGGTCAGCGAGGTACTATGGAAGTGCTAATGAACCAGTATGGTTGGAGTAACGACGACTTTAAGCTTGTCTCTGAGTTAAAAGCAGCAGAGCAATCAAAAGCACTTTGTGATAACAAAATTGATGCGATGATTTATACCGTTGGTCACCCAAGTGGAGCGATTAAAGAAGCCACTACGTCGTGTGATAGTAATATCGTAACGGTAGCTGGACCTAATGTAGAAAAACTGGTTGCAGACAACAGCTTCTATCGTGTCGCAAATGTCCCGGGTGGTATGTATCGTGGCACAGATAGTGATGTTCAAACCTTTGGTGTGGGCGCGACGTTTGTTTCTTCTACTGCGGTACCAGAAGATGTGGTTTATAACGTGGTTAAAGCGGTATTTGAAAACTTCGATGATTTCCGCCGTCTCCACCCAGCGTTTGCAAACTTGAAGAAAGAGGAAATGGTAAAAGACGGTTTATCTGCGCCTCTTCACCCAGGTGCGCTCAAATACTACAAAGAAGTAGGGCTGATTAAGTAAGCGTTACCTTCTCTTATTATTGATGTAAAACGCCATCTTTCTCGATCAATGCCACTCGTTTAACTGCGAGTGGCATATTTCTATCTCTCGTCATCCTGTACAGCGACGAAGGAGCGTGATACAGGATCTTCCATCCGAGCACTTTGTGATCAAAATGGTTTCATTAGCCGCTCAGTGTAGTGCTATTAGATTCCTAACCTCGCTGGAGTGACACAAAAAATCGTTAAGCTATCTGCATTAATCTTTCGCGCTGGTGTTTTTGTAGGAGTGTTATCCACTTGTACAAGTTTTGCTTAAACATAAACATCAATGAAAAAGTAGATAGTGATGAGAATAGAAGAAAGAGCAACAAACCCTTTAACATGATTGGGATTCAGTTGACGAGATACACGAGCTGCAAGATACCCACCTACCAACGTACCGACCAAAACAACACTACCTGTGTGCCAGTCAATGGAGCCATTGGCAACAAAAATCACGATAGCAATGAGTGAAACACACGTAGATACGAGCAATTTCAAACCGTTCATTAAATTAATGTCTTGGTGGCCAGCTACTACCAGATAGCTCAGAACAATAACCCCTAAACCTGCGTTGAAAAAACCACCGTAAGCAGAGACACCAACAAGTAGTAAACCCAACGCGATTGCTCCGAGTATGCCAGCATGTTTGTGCTCTTTCGCGACAGTTTTGATTAGCATTGTTAAACGAGAACCGGTGAGAAAAAGCACGGTGGCAAATAAGAGTAACCAAGGGATGGCTTCCATAAATAGCGACTCTGGCGTGTTGAGCAACAGATATGCTCCGACAGCGCCGCCGACTAAACTGAATGAGACTGTGAACAGCAGTTCATGCTTGTTCTTCATGATCTCTTCTCTGAACCCGACGGCTCCACTAATGTAACCCGCACATGAAGCATATGTGTTTGTTGCGTTAGCCATAATAGGAGGAACACCAACTGCCAATAGAGCCGGAAAAGTAATAAAGCTTCCGCCTCCCGCTATGGAGTTAATGATCCCACCAATTACGCCAGCAACGAATAAAAGTGAGAGTTCTAAAAGCATAAACAATCCTTGTTATGTTCTTTTTCATTGTTAGAGCTTCAGATGATCTAACCTACATGCTCTAATGTTCTGATATGAGGTTTACTTTACCCGCTCTAAAACAAAATTGTTCAGTTCTGTAACGTTTTTGATGACATGAACGGCTTTACTTTGAGAGTACCCTTCGAGGCGATACATAAAGTCATCATTCCAGAATGCGGGGCATTGCTGAAGAACTTTGTAGCTTTGTAACGTTCCTTTCAGTACCGAACTACCATCAGGCCAACCTTCAGGTTTAATGAATAGTCCTTTAAGGAGACGTTTCGTCACAAACCAATAGCTTACTGAGTATGGTAGATCAATATAAATGAGAGTATCGGCTGCATCTAAACGAGCGTTGAAAGAGCTGAACGGTCCAAGGCCATCTATAATCCAACGATCTGAGCTTAGTATGTTGCTATGGGCTTCATCAAAAACGTTACGCTCAACGGGATCACCGTTTGGTTTATAAACTATTGAATCTAATTGATGAAGAGGAAGACCGGTAGCAGACGCGATTGCTTTACTTACCGTCGATTTTCCACTGCCGGGTTTACCAAAAACTGCTATTTTTTGCATTGTGACCGCCTCCAAGAGAGCTTTTCCCATACGGTAGAGACAGAAAACCCACCGCTATGGGTGGGTTCGATAAATACTGAGCGCATCAAAAAATCCCACCATTCCTATGGAATGATGATAATTCGTTGGTTAAGTTGCGCTAAGTGTGTGTTCATACAATCACCTTTATATAACGACAGTGATTTGTCAATACCATCTGCACAATAAGCGAACGATTTGGAGGGCGGAAGATAAAGCCATCACGATGGATGGCTTTATCTAGGTTGAAAGAGACAGCGATTACTGCTCAACGCTGACTGGCTGTGCTTTAAACTTTTGAATCAGCTTTACGATTAGTGGACTTGCCAATACCAATACAGCTAAAACAGTAAAGGTAAGGGTAATAGGACGCTCCCATAGGAAACTCAGTTCTCCATCTGAAATCATTAATGCGCGGCGTAAGTTCTCTTCCATTAATCCTCCAAGGATGAAGCCCAGCAATAAAGGTGCGAGCGGGAAGTTAGCGAGCCGAAGTGCAATGGCAGCCATAGCCACAATCAGCATCACGAACACATCCATAGTGTTAAAAGAGACCAAATAAACCCCGGTGATTGAGAAGAATAAAATCATCGGTAGAAGCACCGTTCTTGGAACCGCCAAAAGCTTTGAAATGTACGGAATCAATGGTAAGTTCAGGATCACAAGTACGATGTTGCCGAAGTACATGGAAATGATCACTGACCAGAACACATCTGGGTGTTCAACAAATAGGCGAGGGCCAGGTTGAATACCATAAGCGATCAGCGCACCGAGCATTATTGCTGTTGTACCAGAGCCCGGAATACCAAGCGTTAATAGCGGTACAAATGAACCACTAGATGCTGCATTATTCGCAGACTCTGGCGCAACCAAACCACGGATACTGCCTTTACCGAACTCATCCTTTTTCTCTTTAGGTGCGAGGTTGCGCTCCATACCATAGCTTAAAAAAGCAGCAATGGTTGCCCCTGCGCCAGGAAGAACGCCAGTGAAGAAACCTAATATTGAAGAGCGAATTGAAACAGGCGCAACATCTTTGATTTCTTCCTTGGTCACTTTCATTGAGCCAATGTTGCTCAGCTTTTCTTGTTCTTCATCGCTGGTGTCTTTTGATGGTTTAAGGATGCCCATCAGTGTCTCACCCAGTGCGAATGTCGCCATTGCAAGCAACAAGAAGCTAAAGCCATCCATTAAATCCGTTAAACCGAAGGTAAAGCGTTCAACGCCTACGCCTTTATCGATTCCAACTGTAGATAGCATCAAACCAAGAATGGTCATCATCCACGCTTTGATTACCTGACCTTTCCCCGCAAAAGCCGCGACTGCTGATAACCCAAGTAGCATCAACGCAAAATAGTCCGACGATTGGAAGCTAAGGGAGACGCTAGCCAATGCTGGTGCGGCAACAAGCAACATAATGGCAGATAGCGTACCGCCAGTGAAAGACGAATAAGCTGCCAAAGCTAATGCTTTACCTGCCTGGCCTTTTTGAGCCATTGGGTAGCCGTCGAATGCTGTGACCACGGTTGAAGAACAACCCGGCGCGTTAATTAAAATCGACGATGTAGAACCACCAAATACCGCACCGTAATAAACACCCGCCATTAAAATAAGGCCAGAGGAGGGCTCTAGGCCATAAGTAATTGGGATCATCAAAGCAATGGCTGAGATCGGCCCAAGTCCAGGTAACATGCCGATAAATGTACCGACGAAGCAACCAACGATCACCATCATAATGTTCATTGGCATTACTGCGGTGGATAAACCTTGTAGAATTCCATCTAACATAATTCAGTCCTTTCTTTGACTACCAGATGGTGAAAATCAAACCCGGTTCGAGATAGATGTCCAAACCTTGAGTGAGTAATAAGTAGAACGCGATCACGAATGGAAACGACGCGCCAAACAGAACGGGTTTACGTCTTTCCCCGAGCAGATAAAAGCCAGCCAATAAAAAGAAGCCAGTAGCTATCACAAAACCTAAGTACGTCAGGCCCACGCCGTAGAGTGCCATTAAAACTAAAAAGGCAATCAGTAACTTCCAATTGAAGGTCAGCACTGCGCCACTTTGTTTATCTGGTTGTCCTGTCACCAGCAATAGCAAAGAAAGGCCGACACCAACGTAAGTCAGGATGGTTGGCAGAGTACGTGCGGTGAATGGTTCATACTCATCACCTGGAAACAATGGAATCTGCGAGGTTTGATAACCGTAGCAAAGACAGAAGAGTAGAAAGATCATTGCGCCGACGCGGTCACGACAGAGCAAATACTCTTTGGTGAAAAAGTTGGTTGAACGAGGCATATTCAACTCCTAACAAAAGTAAAAAAGACCGCATATGGACGTCAATGAATAAACTAAACCATTAACAATTAAGCATTTCGCTGCTAGTCGAGCCGCTTTGGGTATATAAACAAAGGAGTGTGCATGCCGATTGTCGACAATGTCCATATGCGGTGAAACTTAGAGTGCAAATACAATGGGGAAATACCAACCTACGTTATTCATTGAGGTTGGTATCTGAGGGACCCCAATTCGATTGTTACTTCAGGAAGCCTAACTCGCGCATTAAGTCACCCATCTGTTGCTCTTGATCTTCAAGAAACGCGAAGAATGCTTTATCCGCTTTATAGTTGTCGATCCAACCATTGCGGTCTCGAACGACTTGCCATTCGTCGGTGTTATACATTTTAGTAAATGCGGCATTCCATTCATCTAGCTTTTCTTGGCTTGTGCCTGGTGCTGCAAAGAATCCACGCCAGTTAGCAAAGACAGTTTCATTACCATATTCGGTGAGAGTTGGAATGTTAGGCGCAGCTTCTAAACGTTTTGGTGCTGTAATCGCTAACACTTTCACTTGCCCAGACTTAGACATTTCGAGTACTTCACCTAGCCCTGTAGAGAGCAGTTGTGTTTCGCCTGAAAGTAGGGCAGCCATGGCTTTTCCACCTGCATCATAGGCAATGTAACGAACTTTGCGCGCATCAAAACCTTCACCTTTGAAAGCTGCTGCTATAACCAAATGATCCATAGAACCACGAGCAGAGCCACCAGCAACCTTCACCTTACGTGGGTTTTCTTTAAAAGCTTTAACGACATCTTCCCAAGAGCTGTAAGGAGAACCGGCTGATGTAACAATGGCGCCATAATCGGCAACCGTTGCGGCAACAGGAGTCAAGTCGCGGAAAGATTGTGGAAAGATCCCACTGAGCGAGCGAACGACGATCGGTGTTGAGTTCACCATGAGTGTATCTTCTTGACGATCAGCCGTTTCAATCAAATGTGCGATTGCTTTGCCACCGCCACCACCAGATAGGTTTTGAAATGATACGGTTTCGACGATGTCTGATTTTATTAATACATCACCAGTACCTCGGGCGGTCATGTCCCAACCGCCACCGGCACCTCCAGGGATAAGAAAGTGCATTTTTTCAATATCTGCAGCAAGAGCGTTGAATGAAAATGAAGCTGCGATGATTGAAGCGGCGAGCGTTGGTTTGAGTACCTTTAACATGTTCACGTTCCTTATGTTAGCGACTCTATTTAGTTGAGCCTTATTGTTTTTGCTCAGTTGTCATGCCTTGTAAGCGTTAAAGCTGAACTTGGTGTAAAGGTTAATTAAGTGTTAAATATCTGTCTGTAAAAGAGATATAAAGAGAATATTGAGCATTTCGGTTATTTTGTTCATAAAGTTCACGGCGAGAAGTTGGTGTTAGGTCACGCGGCTTTACGCTTTGGTAGGCCATAATAAAATGACGGAAAATGAACGAGGAAAAGAGAATGAAAGGGACGTGTTTGTGCGGCGCAATTGAAGTCATCGCTGAGGTTAAAAATGAGGTTAGCCTGTGCCATTGCTCTATGTGTCGAAAATGGTCGAGTGGCGCACTTCATGCGGTGCATTGTGGGCCTAACGTGACGTTTAAAGGTGGTGAACCTAAACGTTATCAGTCGTCAGACTGGGGAGTGAGGGGGTTTTGCGGTGAGTGTGGCACAAACCTTTTCTACCATTTGTTGCCGACAGGTGAGTACATTCTTTCCGCTGGTTTGTTCGATAACCCAGATTTCAAACTCACTTTAGAGATTTTTACCGATGAAAAGCCAGCTTATTATGACCTCAATTCCGCTTCACAAAAGATGACTTCGCAACAAGTCTTTGATCAATTTGTACCTAAAGAATAGTTTTTTATCCGATTATTGTTCGACAGCTGAGCTTTTAGTTTTTAGATCATAAGCTTAAAGGTTTATAAGTTGTCGACAATATGAACTCACCATTCTTTATTTCTGCTAAAAAAGGCACTTAATGGGCATTTTAGGCCCATTTAAATTACGACCTTAGTCTAAATTGTCGACAATTTACTTGATTGTCGACACTTTGATCGACTACTTTATATTCAGGTTAAGAAATTGTAGACATTTCGATGTCGGTAACAAGAGTATCTGAATATGAACTCTGAGTTGAAAGCTCGTTATAAAGTGCTGGGTTCTGAGAAAGAACACACCAAATCCGAAACGCTGACCGAAACACTGATTGAAGTCATTGTTAATGGCGATGTGAAGCCTGGCCATAAGATATCAGAGCCTGAGCTAGCAAAGAAATATCAAGTCAGTCGTGGGCCTTTGCGTGAAGCATTGATGCGCTTAGAGGGGCTAGGGCTCATCGAGCGAATTCCTCATGTTGGGGCCAGAGTGACCACTTTTTCTCCGGAAAAGCTGATAGAACTTTATGCCGTTCGAGAAGCATTGGAAGGCATGGCAGCAAGGTTAGCTGCGCGACACATTACGCAAGAAGAGCTCTTAAGCTTGGAAATGCTATTGTCGACACATTCCAAGCATATAGACCAAATGGAAGGCGCGTCTTACTTCCATCAACATGGTGACTTTGATTTTCACTATCGCATCATCCAAGCGAGCAGAAACAGTAAGTTAATATCTCTGCTGTGTGATGAACTCTATCACTTATTACGGATGTATCGTTACCAGTCGCCACGTGCGCAATCTCGCCCGAATGAGGCGCTCACCGAACACAAATTCATTTTGGAAGCCATTCGCAATCGCGATGAAGAGCTTGCAGAAATGTTGATGAGAAGACACATATCAGGAAGTCGAAAGCTCATCCAATCTCAAATTATACATACAGAAAGTTTAGACAAAGACTAGAAGGAATTCGTCATGAGCTTAACACCGGGAGCGAAATTCAGACTCGCCATTGAACAAAATAATCCACTACAAATTGTCGGCACTATAAACCCGTATTGCGCCATGATGGCAAAAAACTTGGGTCACCAAGCGATCTACTTGTCTGGTGGCGGTATCGCAAATGCGTCATACGGATTGCCGGATCTCGGTATCACAACATTAAACGACGTTTTGGTTGATGTTGACCGCATTACTAACGCATGTGATTTGCCTCTTTTGGTTGATATTGACACGGGCTTTGGCGGTGCATTTAACATTGCTCGCACGATCAAAGCGATGGAAAAAGCAGGCGCGGCAGCGGTGCACATGGAAGACCAAGTCGCACAGAAACGTTGTGGTCATCGTCCGAACAAAGCAATAGTCAGCCAGCAAGAGATGGTTGATCGTGTAAAAGCCGCGGTTGATGCACGCAATGATGAAAGTTTCGTGATTATGGCTCGTACTGACGCGTTAGCTGTTGAAGGCATGGACAGCGCAATCGAGCGCGCGATTGCGTGTGTGGAAGCTGGCGCAGACATGATCTTCCCCGAAGCGATGAACAAGCTGGACCAGTACCTTCAGTTTTCAAATGCGCTTGAGCAAGCGACCGGAAAGCACGTTCCTATTCTGGCGAATATTACAGAGTTTGGCGCGACACCGCTGTATGGCTGCGATGAGCTAGCGAAAGCAAAAGTGGACATGGTGCTTTATCCATTAAGTGCGTTCCGTGCCATGAACAAAGCTGCTGAAACGGTCTACAAACATTTGCTAGAAGTGGGTAATCAGGAAGCACTGGTTGATTCGATGCAAACACGTAAAGAGTTGTATCAGCACCTGAATTACCACGACTATGAAGACAAACTTGACCAGTTATTCTCTGAAGGGAAATAGCGGGGGAAAAGCAAAAATAGACGGAAGCCCAAGAAAAAGATAATCGGAATTTATCTCATCTAATAACGTGAAATTCGTTTGGCTAAAAACACCCCAGAGAGGGAAAAGTCAGACAGAAAAGGAGTTCAAACAATGTCTCAAACTGCAGAAAAGAAAGCAGAATTAGGTGGCGCAGGCCTTCGTGGTCAAAGCGCAGGAAGCACAGCTTTATGTACTGTCGGAAAAACGGGAACTGGTTTAACTTATCGTGGATACGATATTACTGATCTTGCGAACAACGCACAGTTTGAAGAAGTGGCTCACCTTCTGTTACGCGGTCACTTGCCGAATCAACAAGAACTTGATGCGTACAAGACACACCTACTCAGCCTTAGAGGTTTGCCAGCCGAGCTAAAACAAGCTTTAGAGTTGATTCCTGCAAGCGCACACCCAATGGACGTGATGCGCACGGGTTGTTCTGTATTGGGTAACCTAGAGCAGGAAATGAGCTTCGAGGAGCAACTGAAAGCAACCGAACGTATGCTAGCCTTGTTCCCTGCCATCATCTGTTACTGGTACCGCTTTAGTCATGATGGCGTGCGTATCAACACCGAGGATCAGACTGAAGATTGCATCGGTGGTTACTTTTTGCGATTACTTACGGACAAAGCGCCATCTGCGCTGCACAAACAAGTGATGCATTGCTCGCTCATTCTTTATGCTGAACATGAGTTTAATGCTTCTACATTCGCAGCACGCGTTTGTGCATCAACGTTGTCAGACATCCATTCTTGTATCACGGCAGCAATCGGTACGCTTCGTGGACCACTTCACGGCGGTGCGAACGAAGCGGCGATGGAAATGATTGAAGATTGGCAAACGCCCGACGAGGCGGAAGCGAACATCATGAAAATGCTAGCCAATAAAGACAAGATCATGGGCTTCGGTCATGCGATTTATCGTGAAAGTGACCCTCGCAACGCCTTAATAAAACGCTGGTCCAAAGAGCTATCGAAACAAGTTGGTGATACACATCTATATGCGGTTTCTGAGCGTGTTGAATCAGTGATGAAGCGAGAGAAAGGTCTGTTCTGTAATGCGGACTTCTTCCATGCATCGGCTTACCACTTCATGGACATTCCAACCAAACTATTCACCCCAATCTTTGTGATGAGTCGTTTAACGGGCTGGGCTGCACACGTTTATGAACAGCGTGCCAATAACCGTATTATTCGCCCAAGTGCCGATTATACGGGCCCAGATCATCAAGAATGGGTGCCTATCGAGAATCGCTAGCGCGAAGGTCAACGAGGGCATTATATGCTTTGGTTGACCACCTCCTTCCTTTGTCATTCTCTCTAACAGAGGAAGGAAAACCTCTCATCACTGTGTTTCTGGAGCAATGGAAAACCTTGATGAAGGCAAGATGTAAAGACTGAATGGAAGCAAACCATGAACACAAATATTAATACCCAATATCGTAAGCCGCTTCCGGGAACTCAACTGGATTATTTTGATGCACGCGAAGCCGTCAATGCCATTTCTCCTGGAGCCTATGAAACACTCCCTTATACCTCTCGCGTGCTAGCTGAGCAACTGGTCCGCCGCTGTGACCCGAACACATTGACAGATAGCCTGAAACAGTTAATTGAACGCAAACGCGATCTTGATTTTCCTTGGTATCCAGCACGCGTTGTTTGTCATGACATTCTTGGTCAGACCGCTCTAGTCGATTTAGCGGGTCTGCGCGATGCCATTTCAGATCAGGGCGGTGATCCTGCAAAAGTGAACCCAGTGGTTGAGACACAATTGATCGTTGACCACTCTTTAGCGGTTGAACATGCGGGCTTTGACCCTGATGCCTTCGACAAAAACCGCGCGATTGAAGAGCGCCGTAATGAAGACCGATTCCACTTTATTGAGTGGTGTAAAACAGCGTTTGAAAACGTCAGCGTGATTCCAGCTGGGAATGGCATCATGCACCAAATCAACTTGGAAAAAATGTCTCCTGTGGTACAAGCAAAGCAGGGCATTGCCTACCCAGACACCTGTGTGGGTACGGACAGTCACACGCCTCACGTAGACGCTCTTGGTGTTATTGCGATAGGTGTCGGTGGTCTGGAAGCAGAAACCGTCATGCTTGGCCGACCATCAATGATGCGTCTACCAGATATTGTCGGTGTCAAACTGACGGGTAAACGTCAACCGGGCATTACCGCAACGGATATTGTCCTCGCGATTACTGAGTTTCTGCGTAATGAGCGTGTGGTATCTTCATATCTTGAATTCTTCGGAGAAGGCGCACGTGATCTAACGATCGGAGACCGCGCAACGATTTCAAACATGACACCAGAATACGGCGCAACAGCTGGCATGTTTTATATTGATGAGCAGACCATCAATTACTTGAAACTAACTGGTCGAGATGAAGAACAAGTTGCTCTAGTAGAAAATTACGCAAAACAAACCGGTCTTTGGGCAGACGATCTTGATAGCGCCGTTTACGAGCGCGTACTTGAGTTCGATTTATCATCAGTTAGCCGTAACTTGGCTGGTCCGTCAAACCCTCATCGTCGTTTACCAACTTCTGAGTTGGCACAGCGCGGCATTTCTGGAGCGTGGGAAGAGAAAGAAGGCGAGTTGCCAGATGGTGCAGTGATCATCGCTGCTATTACCTCATGTACGAATACTAGTAACCCAAGAAACGTGGTTGCTGCTGGCCTTGTGGCGAAGAAAGCCAACGAACTTGGTCTTGTACGTAAACCTTGGGTGAAATCGTCTTTTGCTCCGGGTTCTAAAGTTGCACGCTTGTATCTGGAAGAAGCGGGCTTATTACCAGAGCTAGAGAAGCTTGGCTTTGGCATTGTTGGTTACGCATGTACAACTTGTAACGGTATGAGTGGTGCGCTGGATCCAAAAATCCAACAAGAGATCATCGACCGTGATTTATATGCGACAGCGGTGCTTTCTGGTAACCGTAACTTTGATGGTCGAATCCATCCGTACGCCAAACAAGCTTTTTTGGCTTCACCACCATTGGTTGTCGCTTATGCGCTAGCGGGTACGATTCGTTTTGATATCGAGCGCGATGCATTGGGCACGGACCAAAACGGCAAACCAATTTATCTCAATGATTTGTGGCCAAGCGATGAAGAGATCGATGCAGTTGTCGGTACTCATGTTAAACCTGAGCAGTTTAAGCAAGTTTACATTCAGATGTTTAAGCTGAATGATCAAGAGCAAAATCCCAACCCGCTGTACGACTGGCGTCCGATGAGTACCTATATCCGCCGACCACCGTACTGGGAAGGTGCGCTAGCGGGAGAAAGAACATTGTCTGGCATGCGTCCATTGGCGATTCTGGGCGACAACATCACCACTGATCACTTATCACCATCCAACGCGATTCTCGCAAGCAGCGCAGCAGGTGAATACTTAGCGAAAATGGGTGTGCCAGAAGAAGATTTCAACTCTTACGCGACTCACCGTGGTGACCACCTAACGGCGCAACGCGCGACCTTCGCTAACCCAAAGTTGTTCAATGAAATGGTGAAGGAAAACGGCGAAGTCGTGCAGGGATCTCTGGCGCGTGTAGAGCCAGAAGGGCAGGTGGTTCGTATGTGGGAAGCGATTGAAACCTACATGAATCGTAAACAACCATTGATCGTGGTGGCTGGCGCGGATTACGGTCAGGGGTCATCCCGTGACTGGGCAGCAAAAGGCGTTCGACTGGCAGGCGTAGAAGCCATTGTTGCTGAAGGCTTTGAGCGTATTCACCGTACTAACTTGGTTGGCATGGGCGTACTACCACTGCAATTTAAGCCAGGCGTTAACCGCAATACGCTAGAGCTGGATGGTACGGAACTTTACGACGTGGTTGGAGAAATCAAGCCGGGCGCTGATTTAGCGCTGGTTATCACACGCAGCAACGGCGATAAAGTCGATGTTCCGGTTACTTGTCGCTTAGATACCGCTGACGAAGTTCACGTTTACAACGCAGGCGGTGTTCTGCAGCGTTTCGCGCAAGATTTCTTGGCACAATAAGGAGTGCGTATGTCAAATAATACTCCGAATCAAACAAGCCAAATAAAAGTGCCCGCGACGTACATGCGTGGCGGCACGAGTAAAGGTGTCTTTTTCAACCTAGAGGATTTGCCTCAAGAAGCGCAAGTGGCTGGAGCCGCACGTGACAAACTGTTGCTACGCGTTATTGGCAGCCCTGACCCGTACGCGAAGCAAATTGATGGTATGGGGGGCGCGACGTCAAGCACCAGTAAAACAGTGATTGTTTCGCGCAGCAGCAGAGCCGATCACGATGTTGACTACTTATTTGGTCAAGTGTCGATCGACAAACCATTCGTCGATTGGAGCGGTAACTGCGGCAACTTGTCTGCCGCTGTCGGTCCTTTCGCCATTCATGCTGGTCTGATCCCACAAGACCGTATTCCAGAAAATGGCATTGTGACGGTGCGTGTTTGGCAAGTGAACATAAGCAAAACGATTTTGATTCACGTGCCAATCGTCAATGGTTTCGTCCAAGAAACCGGAGAGTTTGAACTCGATGGTGTCACGTTTCCAGCGGCAGAGATTCAAGTGGATTTTGTTGATCCTTCCGATGGCGAAGGAAGTATGTTCCCAACGGGCAACTTAGTTGATGATTTAGTGGTGCCGGATGTGGGTACGTTCAACGCGACCTTTATTAACGCGGGCATACCAACCATTTTTATTGATGCTGAATCGATAGGATATCAGGGCACCGAGCTGCAAGACGATATCAACAACGATGACACAGCATTAGCAATGTTCGAATCCATCCGTGCATATGGCGCGTTAAAAATGGGCCTGATTTCTGATTTAGAAGAAGCTCAAACACGCCAACATACGCCGAAAATAGCGTTTGTTTCTAAACCGAAAAGTTACCTGTCTTCAAGTGGTAAAGCCGTTAATGAGTCGGATATTGATGTGCTCGTTCGCGCGCTGTCGATGGGCAAACTTCACCATGCAATGATGGGAACAGCAGCCGTTGCTATCGCTTCTGCTGCGTGTGTGCCCGGAACGTTAGTGAATTTAGCCGCTGGTGGCGGTGAAAAAGAGTCCGTGACTTTTGGTCACCCGTCAGGAACGTTAAAAGTTGGGGCACAAGCGAAGCAAACTGAGCAGGGCTGGGTGGTGCAAAAAGCCATTATGAGCCGAAGTGCGAGAATACTGATGGAGGGATTTGTGCGTGTACCCTTCTATGTCTTCGATTAAAAGAGACGATCTTTGGATTAAAAGAGCGATCTTTGAGTAGAACGAGAGCAATGTCAGGACATACTGGAGGAAGCAATATGTCTTCATACGAAAAAGAATACTTATGGGCGAAGAATGAACCGGAGAGTTTTTGGCGCGCTCAAGCGGAGAATATCGATTGGTTCGAATCTCCTAAAACTATCTTGAAATCTGATGAAAACGGCATAGAACGTTGGTTTCCAGATGGTGTAATGAATACGTGCTGGTTAGCATTAGATTACCATTGCGAGCAAGGACGCGGTGATAATACTGCACTCATTTATGACTCGCCAGTGACAGGTCGTAAAGCCACGTACACCTATAGCGACCTACGTGACCAAGTAGCAAAAATTGCTGGCATGCTGTCTGCTCAAGGTATTGAAAAAGGAGACCGAGTCGTTATTTACATGCCGATGATCCCAGAAGCCGCAATGGCGATGCTTGCCTGCGCGCGTTTGGGGGCGATTCATTCCGTAGTATTCGGCGGTTTTGCTCCTAATGAGCTTGCTGTACGAATTGAAGATGCAGAGCCGAAAGTGATCATGACGGCGTCGTGCGGGATTGAGATCAACAAAGTCATTCCATACAAACCAATGGTAGACAAAGCCATTATGGACAGCCGTTGGAAGCCTGAGAAAGTGTTTGTTTTCCAACGTCCAGAGTGCGACGCTGAGCTAAACCAAGATAGAGACTTAGATTGGCAGCGAGAGTACAACCAAGCGCTGCCACATGGTTGTGTTCCGGTGTTAGCAACCGATCCGCTCTACATACTTTATACATCGGGTACGACAGGTAAGCCGAAAGGCGTTGTGCGTGATAACGGTGGCCATGCTGTCGCGATGAAGTACTCCATGAGCGCAATCTATAACATTCCTCAAGATGGCGTCTTTTGGGCGGCATCTGATGTGGGCTGGGTAGTAGGGCACTCTTACATTGTTTACGCTCCACTGATTCACGGTTGCACTACTATCCTATTCGAAGGCAAGCCTGTTCGAACACCGGATCCTGGCGCATTTTGGCGAGTGTGTGATGAATATAAAGTAGATGCGTTGTTCTCTGCACCAACGGCGTTTCGTGCGATTAAGAAAGAGGACCCGGAAGGCGAGCACTTAAAACAGTACGACTTGTCGAATCTGAAAACCATCTTTATGGCGGGAGAACGCCTTGACCCTCCGACACTGGAGTGGGTTCAGAGCAAAGCGGACAAGCCCGTTATTGACCACTGGTGGCAAACCGAGACGGGCTGGGCCATCGCTGGCAACCCGACAGGTGTCGAAATGATGCCAGTTAAAGCTGGTTCTTCGACGAAGCCCATTCCGGGTTATCAGGTCGAAATTCTGAATGAACTTGGAGAGGCTGTCGGGCCTAACCAACAAGGCTTTGTCGCATTAAAACGTCCGCTACCACCAAGTTGCCTGCCAACGGTTTGGCGTAATCATGACCGTTTTGAAACTGGTTATCTTAGCCAGTTCCCAGGCTACTACGTGTCAGGTGATGGTGGCTATCTGGATGAAGACGGTTACCTGTTTATTATGGGACGTATTGATGACGTGATTAATGTCGCGGGACATCGATTGTCGACAGGTGAAATGGAAGAAATAGTAGGAGGCCACCCAGCGATTGCAGAATGTGCGGTGGTTGGTATCCACGATGATCTAAAAGGTCAGCTTCCACTTGGTTTTGTTGTACTGAAAGACGGCGTCAAAGTGGATGAGCTAGACCTTGAAGGTGAGCTTGTTGGCAAAGTGCGTAGTGAGATAGGTGCAGTTGCTTGCTTCAAGCATGCGTTGGTTGTAGACCGTTTACCGAAAACACGTTCAGGTAAAATTTTGCGTCGAACTATACGTCAAATAGCTGATGGTGAAAAATACACCGTTCCGTCAACGATTGATGACCCAAGTAGCTTGAACGAAATTGAGCGAGTGCTACGACGCTGAGAAAAACTCAATTCTAACTAACCCCTGATCCTCGAACTCTGTTGGTTGGTTCTGCCTCTGTACGTTTATTAAGTGCAGGGGCCTTTTTGTTGTTCAAACAGTACAAACGTATCGTGAAAGCATTTGTGACTTGCCAATACGACGTTTTCCTCACAAACTACAGCCATTCCATTTTTAGTGACCCTTTGTATGACCACGTTTGCGATTAAACCTGCGTGTTTTAGCGACCTAGAGTTGCTCAACGATCTTATGTTCGAGCTTCATGATGAGCATCATCTTCAATCTCCTGAGCTTTTCAAAACGGCAGAGGAGATAGAACAAGAAAAAAGCATTGCTCGATATATTGACGACCCTGAGTGCCTTGTTTACGTAGCAAAACAAGGAGATGAAATTATTGGCTTTATTTCTGGTCACTTCTGTGAACTTATTTCTACCGTCAGCCAGCCAGTTATGATGGGAAGCGTGGATGAGCTCTATGTGCTGCCTGAATATCGAAAACAAGGTACGGCGCAGGCTTTGATTAATAAAATTGAGTCAACGTTCTCTGATTACGGTGCAAAACAGATGTTTGTTGAAGTATGGCATTTTAACCAGGGCGCAATATCTTTGTATGAAAAACAAGGGTTTGCACACCATATCCACTATTTAAGAAAACCGCTGAACGAATAATCGTATTTAACTTTAATATTGTGATTTAGGTTCGATCGAATTGAAATCATTCAGTTCGTCAATAGACTTTTCTCTATAAGCTACTCGCAATGTTAACAAATTGATATGCACCTACATTGGTATCGGCGTTTTTGTCTGCTTGTTTATTAGTAGCACGAGGATCGTGCTTACAAAAACAAGAGGACAATATTTTGAAACTAACAAAATCGTTACTTGCTTTAGCCGTTTTGCCAATGTTCGCAAGTGCTGATGATTTGTCACAGACGCAAAATCACACCATCCAACCCCAGATCGTAGGCGGAGTAACTGCCGACCCACGTGACTGGAAATTCTACACCCAAATTGTTAGTCGTTATGGTAACCGATCGTATTGTGGGGCCAGTTATATCGGGAATGGTTACGTCCTGACTGCTGCACATTGTGTTGAGGGTGATTCTCCGAGTCAGATTGCGGTTAAAATCGGTGGCGTTGTTTATAACGGTAGTGATGGTGTTCGTGCAAACGTCAGTGAGATCCATATGCACCCGGCATATCGCCGCGCGACGCTTTCTCATGACCTCGCGGTATTGAAGCTCGACTCTGTGCCTCAAGGTGTTTCTTCAGTTGAGATTGCGAATGGTAGTCTAACGCAATACGCGAGCATCGGAGATTGGCTTAGTGTTGCTGGCTTAGGGCGAACTTCTGAAGGAGGAAGCTCTCCGTCTCGATTGCAAGAGGTTGACGTCCCACTTGTGTCGGATATGACTTGCCGTCAAGCCGGTGGCAACTACACAACGGTTGGAGAAGTGTCATTCTGTGCTGGTATTCCTCAAGGTGGGATAGATTCTTGTCAGGGAGATAGTGGTGGTCCAATCGTCATTAATCGCAGTGGTGTAATTACTCAACTTGGTGTGGTCAGTTGGGGAATAGGTTGTGCTCGTCCTGGTATGTATGGGGTTTATAGCGATATCGCTGCTATGCGCAATTTTGTCGATGGTGTTATCGGAACAGCAACACCACCAAAAGAGAATGTTTCTGTTGGATACACCACCGAACAGACACTGGCATCATTTAATGTTGGGGAGTTACAGCAACATAGCTTTGTTATCCAGAATTCAGGGAGCACCACGTTCACTGTGGAAAATGTTCGCGCGTTTGCTTCGGGTGTTACTGATGCAGCTGTTATTGCCAATGATCAGTGCTCTCAGGCGACGTTAGCAATGAATGCAAGTTGTCGTGTTGATGTTGAATTTGGTGCTACTCAGAGCGGAGAAGCAAGAGTGGCTTTGAACTTCAACGTTGATAAGACCAGCACACAATACCAAGCGTTAGTATCCGCTCAAGCGAAAACGGTGACAACGCCTCCCACAGATAGCTGTACAACTGTATGGCAAGCCAGCTTAGTGTATCTCAAAGGAGATACGGTTACTTGGAATGGTAAAGTTTGGCAAGCGCAGTGGTGGACTCAAGGTGATAATCCAGCAGACTCAGGGCCTTGGGGTGTTTGGCAAAAAGTAGGCGATGCGAATTGCAAGTCTAACTAACGATCGGGCCAGTGAATTTGATTCGTTGACCATGAGATAAGATTTATTCTTGGTTTCAACGATCAGTACATAGTTATTATAACTGGGGTTTATTGTTTGCGAATAATAAGCCCTTTTTTATTGTGTCAACTATGAGAACCCACAAAATGTGTATGACTTTGTCCTGACGTTATCTTTATATAACTGGCAGAATTGCGATCAACATTTTATGTTTTGTCTGATTTTTGTCAGGTTTGCATTAAATTATTCTCCAGTGAGCGTTGAGATCAGATTTTACGCGATCAACTCAGTTTGGCATAACTCGTTACTTAATTTTTGTCGAAAAAGATAAGATTAACTGCCATGATTCATTGGTTATCATTATGTTTATTTAAGGTCATATTTTGTGTTGAGACAGCTGTTATTACTCATCCTTTGTTTTATTTTGTTACCTGTTTCACCGATCTCTACGGCTAAAGCCACTGCGAGCGAAGTTAAAGGAACGCTCTGTATTGTTCGCGCTGATGACAAGTTAGTGCTAGTTCATGAAGTATTGACGGATAAGATTTCTCTACCTGGCGGAACCATCATTGATGGTGAGTCTCCACAAGTTGCTGCTCAACGAGAAACGTGGGAAGAAACCGGTATAGTGGTTACGGTTGGAGAGGAGCTTGGCAGAACGGACACTGCAGTTTTTTACGACTGTATATCAGACTCTGATATTATCGCTTTTTCTATGAATAATTCTTTAGGTGGAAATGAACTGCCTATTTGGTTTGCCCCTCATTATGGAGTAGAAGTTGCGTCAGCGATGCTGCTTAGCCCATCTGAATTACCATCATCTTTATATCGTTATCCTGAGCAATGGCCACAAGCCACTCAGTTTTTTGATCAAGCTACCAAGCAATCAGTATCTTATGTGACTCAGCTGATCGAATCCGCGCCTTCATTTCGACAGGTTGAATTGGCGTGGCTGATAGATTTACAGAGTTGGGTAGGGGCGTTGTCAGAAACGAGTTACGAGGTAGCTAGTCAGATCTCGAAACTGGTTATAGACCTGACAGAACCGACGGTACTACTCTTTCTATTTCCTTTTGCCATGATGCGCTTTGGTAGCCGGTTTGTGTACCGACTCTTTTTTGCAATTAGTGCAACGTCGCTTATGGTGCTTGTCGCTCAACAAGGCTTTTCGTTACCGCGCCCACATGTCTATATACCAATGATGGAGTTAACGCACAGCTTTGGCTTTAGTTTTCCTAGCTTGCCTATCGCTGTGTGGTTTTGTGTTCTGACGTTCTTGTTTCATAGAACCCAGTATTTCGGTTTGAATGGAACAACGGCAGTCTTCGTGTTCATCACTCTTACAGTGGTGTTAGGTAAGTTTTTCCTCGGCAGTGCCTTTATTTTAGATATGTTATTTGGCGCGCTGTTAGGCAGCTTGGTGGCTTGGCATGTTCTTCGATTGGAAACAAATCAAGATGTGAACGTTGATCAAGTTCTAAGCTCAAAAGGCGTCTGGTTCATTATGACTGCGGCAACAGCGGTCATCTCCGTCATCTGGCCATTACCTGTGTTTGGTCGCTGGCTAGCAATTTTAATCACTGCATCAGCGTTGGTCATGACATTTAAAGAGTCGAAAGCACATTTAGATACTCGGCAGATGATCTTTGTGACGCTGGCATTGTTGCTTGTTGATCAACTCTATTTGTACTCGGCTAATATCGTATCGTTTAGCGGTTTGTGGTCATTAGTCTTGTCGACGTTACATTATCCATTATTAATGTTGTTATTTATGCTGCTTGCAAGGAAGCTGACTTGTGAAAACCAACCGAGCAAAACGTTGCTAGATTGATGGCTGTATTTGTTATCTATTAGTATTTAAGTAAAAACAAAGCCTTGCATTACAGCAAGGCTTTTACACGTTTAGTCCACGAACAACGCCGCTTGCCTATCTTGGACGGCTAGGGATGTTAAACGTAAGAAGCTTAACGCAACAGACATGGCGGAAAGGGCTATGCATTGAGCACGAACTTTTCTATAGCTTTAGCGACACCGTGCTCATCATTACTTGCCGTAATGTAGTCAGCGATTTGCTTGGTTTCTTCCATTGCATTTGCCATCGCGATACCAAGGCCAGCGTATTTCAGCATGTGGTGGTCATTTTCTGCGTCACCCATACAGATAACTTCTTCCGGTTTAATTCCCAGATACTCGGCAATTGCGGCAACACCAATACCTTTGTTGCTCGCAGGGTTAAGAAACTCAAGGAAAAACGGAGCGCTTTGAACAACGGTAAACGCTTCGCGCATTTCAGCTGGCAGTGCTGCTATAACTTCTGTTAGTTTGCTTGGCTCTGCAACCATCATAGCTTTGATGATTGGATGATCGTCTTCTAGTGATTCGAAGTTCATCTCGGTGACATTTAAGCCATTTATCTTTGCTTCAATATCGGTGTAAGGGTTGTGTTCGTTGGTGATTAAACCATGAACTTGACTAAAAGCATGGACGTACGCACCTAGCTCTTCGGCTTTTCGCGCCACCAATTTTGCAGCTTTACCATCTATGATTTGCTGGTGGATGATGTCGTTTGTGCCTACGTTCTTGACCATCGAACCGTTGTAGTAAAGAACAAAATCTCGATCGGAATGGATATTCAGTTCGTCGAGCTTGTCTTGCATTCCTTCTAATGGGCGACCAGAAGCGAGAACGACAGTAACGCCTGCTTCTCGAGCTTTTGCGATCGCTTGTTTGTTTTCTTCAGAAATGGCTTTATCACTATTGAGTAGCGTGCCATCCATATCTAGTGCGATCAGTTTATACATCATTTCTTACCTTAAAGTTTTTTGGGAGCTGTCAGTGAATAAGGCTTGGTTTAACGTTAACCAGAAACCTATATTCATTACGCTATGAAACTACAAAATGGTCTATTTTAACAATTAATTTTTGGTTTAAATTGACCTAGACACGCGTGTCCATTATGGTCTTCGCCTCGAAATGTTATGAGTTGAGTGAGTTCTGCGTTGTATAAGCTAAATGAGATGTTTGAAACCATCCAAGGGGAAGGGGTTTTCACTGGAGTCCCTGCTGTTTTTGTTCGGCTTCAAGAGTGTCCGGTTGGTTGCTCATGGTGCGATACCAAACAAACGTGGTATGCAGATGAGAATGATCAACGTCAAATAGGCGATATTCTGGTGAAAACGGAAGACTCTCCGACGTGGTGTGTTGCATCTGCCGAGAACATCGTAGAGCAATATCAACAGCAAGGCTTTAATGCTAAGCATATCGTGATTACTGGTGGAGAGCCTTGTATTTATGATCTACGCCCTTTAACAAAGGCGTTTGAAGATATGGGGTGCCAATGCCAAATTGAAACCAGTGGCACATCAGAAGTGATTACTTCAGAAAATACGTGGGTGACAGTGTCACCAAAAGTGGCAATGAAAGGTAAATTGCCAGTGCTTAATAGCGCGTTAGAGCGAGCAAATGAGATTAAGCATCCAGTCGGCACCCAGAAAGACATCGACCACCTTGATGACCTTTTAGCAAATGCGAACGTAGCGGCCGAGACTATCATTGCACTACAACCAATTAGCCAGAAGCCTCGTGCTACGCAATTGTGTATTGATACGTGCATTGCCCGCAATTGGCGTTTGTCTGTTCAAACTCATAAATATTTGAGTATTGCTTAGACGAGAGACTCGTCATCATTCGAGGTAGCTTTTCTATCTAATTCCGGTTTCGCGAGTAATGCCGTTGGTAGCTTTGCTATCGAAACATTGTCGATATATCTAAACAATTTATAGCGTTGTAAAAGCTAAGCAGTGTTGGCTGCTGTGGTGTGGTGCTATCTTTGGTTCGACAATCGTTTCGCATTTAATTGATGCCACCAATCTGGCGGCATCAAAATGAAGCTCTGTTGGCTGGAGTTTCACGCTGAGATAAAACGTTTAGAAGCTAACGCAAAAGGTTTTATCCCAGCGCTATTACCGCTAACAAAGACTATTTGCTCGCTAAGTATTCTTCTAAGCCGCTTTGTCGCAGTAGGCACGCTGGGCATTCACCACAGCCTTTACCAACGATTCCGTTGTAACATGTTAAAGTATTGTTTTGGACAAACTCCAACATATTGTGCTTATCAGCTAGAGCCCAGGTCTCGGCTTTAGTAAGCCACATTAAAGGAGTCTTAATGTTGAAGGCTTTATCCATACCTAAATTGCAAGAGAGATTTAGAGAGCGAATAAAGTTGTCTCGGCAGTCAGGGTAACCACTAAAGTCTGTTTCGCAGACTCCCGTAATGATGTCTTGAATGCCAAGCTGGTAAGCATGGATACATGCGTAAGTAAGAAAGAGAATGTTTCTCCCTGGAACGAATGTATTGGGTACGTTAGCGTCGCTTAAGTCATTAGATACCGGAATGTTGTCTCTTGTCAGCGAGCTTATCGCTAACTCATTAATTGATTTTACATCCAGGACTTTGTGGCTTTTGATGTTAAGTTGCTTACCTAATTCGATAGCGATATCTATTTCATCTGAATGACGCTGGCCATAATCAAACGTTATAGCATGAACCTCATCATATGTATTTAATGCATCGATTAAGCAGGTCGTAGAGTCCTGCCCACCGGAAAAAACCACAAGTGCTTTTGTTGTAGCCATGTTGAACCCTTAGTTATGCTCTTTGATTCTTTGGTATTGATACGTATTCTTAGGCGTTTAATCCCAATTACGTACTCGACTTCGTGGCGATTGCGTCCGCAATCAGCTGGGCTGTGCTCTCAAGCACTCTTTGCTTGTCATCATTTGACAGCTTGTGGAGATTCACAGCAAGTTCAGCGGTGATTTCATCTTCACAAAAAAAATAGTTTAGAGGCACGTTTAGCTCATCTGCGATAAGTTTGAGCGTTTTTACGTCGGGAGTATGGCGCTCCCTTTCGTATTGATTCATCCTTGCACTTGCAGAACTATCATCCATGCCGATACGGATGCCCAGTGCTTTTTGGGACAGATTCGCTTGTTTACGCGCATGCTTAAGGCGGGCTGGGAGTGGGTTATTAAACAACACTTAAAGTTCATACGAAGGACTTGGATGACTAAGATTATCTTAGTTTTTCTGATTTGTGTATACTAAGTAATACTTAGTTATTGCCGAGGTCGCCAAGGCCGTGTATGTATAGCTAAACAAGATTTCGTATCTTTAGGTTGATTAAGTTACGTTGAATCTACTTCTTCAAAAACTGCCCTATGGAGGCGCGGGAGGAGCGAGTAAGGGCAGGAGAAACCGCAGCGATTTGTAGAGCAGAATTTGCTCTTCACATAAACGTAGTCGTCTAAGTTGAAGAGCAATATTGTTCTTGATGATCAACTATATACTTAAGTAAATAACTGTGTCGCACAATAGATCAGAGCTGCTGCTAAGCTCATATTGATGACTTTGCCATATCTCTGGAATTGCGATTGAAGTAGCTTTCCTGCAACGGCCCAAACTACGTTGCTAAGAAGTGCGATCAAAGCAAGAATGAGGCTAGTCGCTAAGATCCAGTAGATATTCTGAGTGTGGGGCAGTACGAACGTAGAAATAGAGGTAATTCCATAAAGAATGATTTTCACATTAACGAACTGCAAACCGAAACCTGTTAAGAAACTGATACCTTTAGAATTATCCGATGAAGTTTTGATCTCACTCGTAGCAAGCCCCCAAGCCAACCAAACAATATAAGCTGCTCCAATCCATGTTAGCCAAGGTGTAATCACGGGCAAGAGGCTGATCATGTTATACGTGAAAGCGCCACAAAGTAGCATCAAAACAACATAGCCACAAAACATCCCCGAAATCACTTTTGTTGAGCGTTTTAGTCCATATTGCGTCGCGATGCTGAGCGATAAAATGTTGTTTGGCCCTGGTGTAATTGAAGTAATGATTACGTAAGTAAAAAATGCGGTGTAGATGGCTGTCATCTCTATCTCTCCTGTTTTTACTGCACTATACTTCGCTACAATTGATTAAAAAATTGAATAAATTAAAACTTAGACTTTTAATTTATTGAACTGTTGGTTGTGGAGTCTAGTCATGAATCTAAAACGCTTTCTTACTTTTAAAGCTATTGTTGAAGAAGGATCGTTTCTAAAAGCGTCACAGAAGCTTTATTGCACGCAATCAACCGTCACCTTTCAAATCAAGCAGTTGGAACAAGATCTGTCTCTGCAGCTGTTCGAAAAAATAGGGCGTAAGATGGTTTTGACTCAAGCAGGAGAAAAGATACTGCCTTACGTCTATGAACTGGCGCGAGTGATGGAAAATATTGAGGGAACAGCACAGCAAGAAAACTCGGAGCCGACCGGTGAATTGAAAGTGCTGATTGCTGAGACTCAACTTGCTTATAAGATGGCTAATGTTTTAAAAGAGTTCAGGATCAGAGCGCCCAATGTCCGACTCTCTCTGCAATCACAAAATTGCTATCAGATTCGAGATGAGTTGATAGCGGATAAAGCTGATTTAGGTGTGTTTTATCGAGTAGGTAATGACGATACGCTCAAGGTCCACGAGTTTGAGCACGAGCCACTGGTATTAGTTGCTTCACCGCTTTTAAAAGGGCTAGATTTAAAGAAGAGAGAGCAACATATTGATTTAGGGTTTATAAGCAATGGCCCTAAGTGCCTTTTTCGACAGATGTTTGAGAGCATTATTCAAGAGCGTGATATTAGCATCGACAACATGATCGAACTTAGCAGTATTAATACGATCAAAAATTGCGTTGAGAGTAATATTGGTATCTCTTACTTACCTCGTTTTACGGTTGAAAAAGAGTTGCAAGAGGGCAGTTTACTAGAGCTTGAGTTCACCGAATTTTCACAGATGATCGAGCCACTCTGCGCTTATCATGCTGGGAAGTGTGTGACGCCGGCGATGGAAGTCTTTATTGATTGTATGCGTAACGAGTATGAACGGTTTTCTACTCAGAGTCGGTGATCTTTAATATGTTCTATCTGACATAGTTTCGTTTTTACTCCTTTTTATTTTTTAAGTGACCACTTCTAATTTATTGATTTTTTTTGCTTTGTTGTGAATCCGACTGTTGTGGGATGATAAATGGGATCTGATGTGAAGAGCTATTTATTGACGGAAAGAGATAAGATATCAAAACGACGGCGTGTGATAACTAGATTAGATAAGGTTACATAATTAACAGTGTAATAAATGCCATTCTTTATGGATTATTTTCAACGAGACTTAATTGTTACGGTTCGTTATTATTAACTCGTTAACGCATCCATTGCTAGGAAGTTAACTTACGCATATTGTTTTTTTCATCATTTGCAGCAAATTATATTTGCTGCTTTTTTTTAACCAAAAAAAGTTCAAAGCTTGAACTACAAGCTCTGAACTTTTGTTTATACTTAGTGGTTTTCTACTTTAATAAGTAAAACACCGTTTAAAAGTATCGCGTAACCTAGTAACTCTAAGCTTTCTTCGACCAAGTTTTTCACGTCTCTATTGTATGAGTTCCCCATGAACTCGACCCAAAAATCACCATACCCTGCAAAGCGTGAGAATAAGAAAACAATGAAAAAGCCAATCGTTAATGTCGTGAAGCTAGAATGAGAAATGAAAAGTTTGACCTCATTTTTTATGTTAACTATGTTATTAAAACAAAAATAACAGACCGAGACTATTATAATCCAAGCAGGGTACTTCCATGAACCGTGAGAGAAATACTGCTCTATGTGGTAGTCCATTTCTCTAACGAATATAACCATAAAAAATGAAGACATTATTACTAATATGTGTTTGAGTTCAAGATATTCCTTAGATTTATACAAACACATTAACGATGAAAAAAGCACAAATGCTATTTGAGTCATTTCTATAAGAGAGTTCTCCGATGTGCTTTTGTCCATTTGTACGCTAAAATAAATCGTTGCTAACGTATAAATAACCAAAAAAATAAGATAAGATATTTTATATACTAACAAACTAGTGACCGAGGTGTGTTTTTCTTTAATATACATCGTAACTTGTATAGGTGATGGATTTGTTAGTATTATAAATCAAGAGTGTTTTATATTTAGTGAATTAAGCGCCATTTAGAATGGAACTTAATTCACCTAACATTAAACTTCGATGGATCTTAAACATTTCTGTTTTAAATTGTTGATTTTATTTGATTTTCTGTTAATTTTGGTTAAATAGAATCGCCTAGCTTTTATTGAAATGCTTTTCCCATATTGGTGGTATGCCAATTTCTTCTTGAACGATATCAATGAATGCCCTAACCAATGGTGATTGCTGACGGTGTGAGTACATGGCATAAATATCACCAAAATCTTGAGTTTCATATTCTGGTAAAAGTTGGACTAAATTAGAAGACTCTAGGTTTTTAGGAAGCATAAATTGACCTATAAGTGCTGCGCCCAGACCTGACTTTACGCTTTCAATTATTAGCTCAGCTTCATTTACCATGTATGACCCTGATATTGGGTATGTATCTAAACCATCTGATTTTTCTTTGTCGTAGAATTTAAGTTTATCGACAATAAAATTACCATTTGAATAAATAATAAAAGGTAGCTTAACTAACTCATCCGGCGTTTCTGGGTTACCATGTTTTTCAATTAAATTTCGAGAAGCAATGATTGCAGTCGTATTTTTTGCTAATTTTCTTGCTACCATTGATGAATCCCTCATAGGTCCGATTCGAAAAGCAATATCAAAATTACTTCTAATCACGTCTACATGAAGATCATCTAGCATTAGTTCAACACTTGCTTTTGGGTACTTATGTAAAAACTTCTCTATCGAAGGTTGTAGATAGAGTTTTCCAAATAATGTTGAGCTTGAAATTCGTACTTTCCCTGAAGGCTCAGTCTGAAAGTTCTCCGCTATTTGTTGAGTATCATCAAGGAGTTGAGATATTTGGTCTGCTTTTTCTACTATTTGCTGGCCGACTTGTGTTAATGAAAGAGAGCGAGTCGTTCTGTTTAATAGCCTAACGCCTAAGTGCTCTTCTAACTGCTTGATGTGTTTAGACAAAACAGAGCGGTCGATATTCATCCCATCTGCTGCTTTTGCAAAAGATCCAGCTTTAGAGACTTCTAAAAGCAGGTGTAGTTTATTTGCTAAATCCACAATGTTTATCCACGTTAGATATTAGCGTATTAGTTTCATGTATAACTTCTGCTCTGTCTAGAAATTATTAGTATACTTAATAACCAAAAGAAAAGGGAGCAATAGCTCCCTTTAGTATGAATTTAAATGAGTATTTATATTATGGTTATAGTGTTTGACGTTTTTTGTTTCGACTCACTAACATGTAAAAAACAGGTGTGAGTAGTAATCCAAATACCGTTACGCCTACCATACCCGAGAATACGGCAATACCCATTGCTTGTCGCATTTCCGCTCCGGCCCCTGTACCAATCATTAATGGAATAACACCAGCGGTAAATGCAATTGATGTCATTAGAATCGGTCGAAGACGTAAACGACATGCTTCCAAAATCGCTGATAAGGTATCTTGGCCATTGTCTTTAAGTTCTTTAGCGAACTCCACCATCAAGATGGCATTTTTACACGCTAGAGCCACAAGGACAATCAAAGCAATTTGTGTGAATATATTGTTGTCACCACCAATGAACCAAACACCTGCTAGTGCAGAAAAAATGGTCATGGGAACGATCAAAATGATAGCGAATGGCAGTTTTAAACTCTCGTACTGCGAAGCTAGCACCATGAAAACTAACAAAACAACAAGTGGGAATATATACACCATCGTGTTACCAGCCAAAATCTGCTGGTAGGTTACATCAGTCCATTCATAAACCATTCCCTCTGCTAGGTTTTGATCCAGTACTTCCTCAATAGCCGTTTGGGCTTGGTCAGAGCTGTAACCAAAAGCAGGACTGCCGTTTAGTTCTGCACTAGGGTAGCCGTTATAGTGCATCACGCGGTCAGGCCCAATCGTGGGTATGATCTCCAGTACAGCGCCGAGAGGAACCATTTTTCCGGCAGCATTTCTTACTTTGTAATTAAGTATTTGGTCAGGTTCGAGACGATAGTTCATGTCTGCCTGGGCATTCACTTTGTATGTTCTACCAAACATATTGAAGTCATTGACGTATAATGATCCTAAATAAACTTGAAGCGCATCAAAAACCTGCTCTAGAGGAACACCTTGCAGCATCGCTTGTTCACGATCTATTTGGATGTCCATCTGCGGCACTTGTATACGAAATGTGGAATATAATCCCATCAGCTCGGGTCTTGTTGATGCCTCACTTATTACCAAGTTCAATTGCTTGAAGAGCTCATCAAACCCCTTGTTCGCACGGTCTTCGATTTGAAGTTTAAAGCCGCCAGTAGAGCCAAGTCCTTGGATTGGTGGTGGTGGAAAAATCGCAACGAAGGCTTCATCAATGATTGAAAAGCTCTTATTCAAAGATGCAACAATCGCATTTGCTCCGAGAGTTGGATCATTTCGTTTATCGAAGTCCTCAAGCGTAACAAAAACGATGCCACTATTCGGACTGTTAGTAAAACCATTGACCGATAAGCCTGGGAAAGAAATGGTTTGTGCTACGCCAGGTGTTGCCAGCGCGAGGTTTTCCATTTCTTTAATAACGGACTCTGTTCGATCTAAACTTGCTGCATCTGGAAGTTGGGCGATCGCAACTAAATACTGCTTATCTTGTTGAGGAATGAATCCTCCAGGAACCGCTTTGAATAGAGAAGCCGTTCCCCCGAGTAACGCAATGTATACCACCACAACAACAAGGCTAAAGCGAATCAGCTTCTTGACCAGAGCTTGATATTGGTTCGAGCTATACTCAAAAATTCTATTGAATGGCGCAAAAACATACTTACCAAAAACCGCATCCAAGAGCTTGGTTAGCCGATCGGGTTTTGCGTTCTTATCTTGTAATAGCAGTGCTGATAAAGCAGGCGATAACGTCAACGAGTTAATTGCTGAAATAATCGTCGAGATCGTAATTGTTAGTGCGAACTGCTTATAAAACTGACCGGATAACCCTGTAATAAAGGTCGTCGGGATGAACA
Organism: Vibrio sp. 1751; assembly: GCF_033339895.1. NCBI lineage: Bacteria > Pseudomonadati > Pseudomonadota > Gammaproteobacteria > Vibrionales > Vibrionaceae > Vibrio > Vibrio sp. 1751. The sequence goes on along the minus strand of NZ_JAWOVM010000002.1, from coordinate 47,667 downwards.
CCGCACATAACACTAAAGCAATTGCAATAATTGGCCCGGTAACTTCGGTCATTGCTTGTTTCGTTGCTTCTAGTGGTGCAAGTCCATTATGGATGTTCCGTTCCACGTTTTCGACGACGACAATGGCGTCATCGACGACGATGCCTATGGCGAGAACAAGCCCAAACAACGAAAGCGTGTTAATCGATACCCCAAGCATTTGCATTACGGCGAACGTACCGATTAATGAAACAGGCACCGCAATGATAGGGATGATAGACGCGCGCCATGTTTGCAAAAACAAAATGACTACGACAACAACAAGTACAATTGCCTCTAGCAGAGTATGAACCACCGCGTCTATCGAACCACGAACAAAGACGGTCGGGTCGTAGGCTATTTCATATGAAACTCCAGCTGGAAAGGCTGTTTGTAAACGGTCCATGGTTGAACGAACCTGATTAGATAGCTCAATAGCATTAGCACCAGGGCGCTGGAATACGGGCATCGCCACCGCTGGTTTACCATTTAACAAGGCGCGCAGTGCATAAGAGTTTTGACCTAGCTCTACGCGTGCAACGTCTTTAAGACGTGTCAAAGCCCCTGTTTCGTCAACTTTTACTACAATGTCGTTGAATTCATCAATATTCTCCAAGCGGCCTTTTACGTTCAACAAAACTTGGAATTGGTTTTCATTAGCGGCTGGTTGCGCACCTAATGAGCCTGCTGCCACCTGTTGGTTTTGAGATCGGACGGCGGAGACAACGTCCATTACGGTTAGATTTCTAGAAGCGAGCTCATCTGGATTTAACCACAAGCGCATTGAGTACTCGTCACCACCGAAAAGGCGCACATCACCAACGCCTCCGAGCCGAGCTATCTCATCTTTCAAGTTTAAATTAGCGTAGTTAGCTAAATAACTGACTTCACGGCTAGAATCTGGAGAATATATATGCACAACCATGGTGAGATCAGGAGAGGCTTTTTCGGCAACAACTCCTAACCGTTGGACGGCTTCTGGTAATCGGGGCAAAGCTGTAGTGACGCGATTTTGAATTTGAACCTGAGCTTTGTCCAAGTCCGTACCTAAAGCAAAGGTTACGGTCAATGTCATTCTGCCGTCACTGGTTGCCTGTGAAAACATATATAACATGTTTTCTGTACCATTAATTTCTTGCTCCAGAGGCGTAGCAACTGTTTCTGCGATTACTTTTGGGTTCGCACCAGGATAGTTTGCTGTAACTACGACTGTAGGAGGGACAACTTCTGGATATTCACTCACAGGCAACTGTAAAAGTGAAATTGCGCCTACTATTAATATCAATAGCGATAACATAGAGGCAAATATGGGTCTTTGAATAAAAAAGTGTGCAAATTTCATTCGGTTGTCTTCTTAGTCTTGAGCTAAACGTTTATTTGGCAACGATGTTGAGTTTGAAGCCATAATCAATGAGGTGTTGCTAATATCTAGCGTGACATTTTTTGGTGAGATTTTGCTATTTGGGCCAACTTTTGCTGGGCCATTTACCGCAATAACTGAGTCGGCGTTCAAGCCATTCTCGATGGCACGAAATGTTCCGTAACGTTCGCCTAAGGTTACGATGCTGTATTGCAACGTATTCTCTTCATTGAGTGTTAATACAAAGCGGTTTTCTAGATCTGTGCCAATAGAACGCTCTGGAACGAGAACTCGTTCAACTGGTTTGGTTGTTGATATCTGAACTCGGCCAAACGATCCCACTTTTAAGCTTGATTTTGTTGCATCGAATACCGCTCGAACCTGCAAAGTACCGGTGTTTTCGTTGATGGAGTTGTCGACAAAGTCAACGCGTCCAAAAAACTCCTGCCCATTTTGTCCAGATAGTTCAAGACGAGTAGGTAAGTTAGAGTCGGCATTGATTGTCGAGAAGTAACGGTTCCAAGTTCGCTCATCGACATCAAAGTATGCATATACCTGATCGTTAGAGACAATGTTTGATATAACGCTTTGATTTGCGTTTACATTGTTTCCTTTAGTAATGAATGCTCTTGAAATAGTGCCGCTAATAGGGGCATATATCTTCGTAAACTCAAGATCTAACTTTGCGGATTCTAACTGAGCACGCAAGGCCATTAGTTCTGCAGAGCGTTGTTTTACTGCGGTATCTCGGGCCTCTGCTTGTTCCGCTGAGATGGCCTTTCGCTTAACAAGTTGAGCGGCTCTCTTTTGTTCGTTTGCTGCTTGCTCTAGCGCAGCTCGAGCACTCTTAACTTGCGCTTCAAGTCGTGAGACCTGAGCTTTGAAGGTTCGATCATCAAGAGTGACGAGTAAGTCGCCTTTGTTGACACTCTGTCCGTCTTTGAACTCTACCGTTTCAATAACTCCGGAAACGCGTGGCATTAAAGAAACTTTCTCTGGGGCTTGAAGCCTTGTTGTAAAGGTGAACCACGATTGAACGGGCTCATAGATAACTTTGGAGACGTCTATCGTAGGTAAGGGAGTATTAGGTTGTTTGGTTATCTCTTCGTCTGCACAAGCAGCTAAAACGGATAAAAGGCCAATGCCGAAAACTTTCTTTAACATTTGTCGCGCCCTAAATGATTCTGTTCATACTAAAAGGAACGGCATTGTATTCATTGTACCTATGGGTAAATAGGCCCTCAGCGAACATAGAGTAGTGATAAAAATGCACGATTAAATATTGGTCAAAATGCTCATTTTTTGGTTTGAAAAAGGTCAGTTTAGGGTTTTAAAGACGTGGAGTATTGTTAAATGTAATAAGCCATAATAGATAGGAATAACTAAACAGAAGCTAAAGATAGCGACGAAAATTAAAGCGTTTTTAATTCGTGCATTATTTGCAATTCACTGATGCAATTTGAACCATAAAAAATTGAAATTAATTTTGTAAAATCCATTTCCCATCACATAAAGAATAAAAACTAAATAAGGAATTGTGCAGTGGATCTCGCAAGCCAACTTGAATTACTACTGGATGTCTCTGAATACGGAACTTTTGCTAAAGCTGCTGACAGAAATCATATAGATCGTTCAGCTTTGTCAAAACAGATCAAAAAGCTAGAGGATGAATTGGGCTTACGGCTGTTAAACCGTTCCACGCGTTCGCTATCCCTGACCAATGCAGGTGTTGAGATGGTGGCGCAAGCCAAGAAAGTAAGAGAGGTTCTAACCGAAACTCGTAGTATTGCTGCTACATTTCAGGATGAACCGAAGGGTAACTTGAAAATATCAAGCTCCACTTTCTTTGGCAGAGCATACTTAAATCAGGCAGTTAAAGAGTTTATAAAACAGTACCCAAACATTACTGTAGAGCTGCTGCTCGATGATAATCGAGTCGATGTTATCCACGAAGGTTTTGACGTTGTGTTTCGTATCGGACCAATCCGAGAGTCCAACATGATAGTACGTAAGTTGGCAAGCAATAATATGGCACTGGTTGCATCAAAGAGTTTTATTGACAAGTATGGAACTCCGAGCTCTCCAGAAGAGCTTATAAAAATGCCAGCAGTAATATACTCTAATGCTAACTTTAAGGCGGATAAGCTACGTATAGCGCCAAGCCAGTCATCAAGCGACGTTAGAACGTATAATATCAACGGGCAGTACTTCGTGAATGAAACTGAGTTAATGCTCGATGCCGTAAAATCTGATCTAGGGTATGCTTTAATAGGGCAGTTCTTTCTTCAGGAGAGTTTGAGTAAACAAGATCTTGTCCAGTTGCTTCCTGATTATAATCTTCCCGCAATAGGGGAAATATATGCAATGTATACTCACCGAAATCAACAACCATTAGCCAAACTGTTCATTGATACTGTTCAAAAAATAATAGGAACGCCTCCTGTTTGGATGGATTATCTCGACTAATATGAGTACTAGGACATAATGTTTTAGATTGAGGGCTTGTTTATATTTATCCATAGAATATGGTTGAATTTGCACTTTAAAAATAATTGCCACTGTTCATAATCTCACTCGATTCAAACAACATAAGTAGTGGTAATTAAATGAAAATGACAAGAACGTCGATCGCAATCGCAGCACTTTTTTCTGCAAGTGCTGCAAATTCAGCCGTAGTTTATGAAGATCAAGAATCAGTGTTAAATATTCATGGCCGAGCGCAAGGGATGTATTATTTCTCTGATGATAAAAATGCAGACGGAGATAATAGCTACATTCGTGTAGGACTTGCAGGTGAGTCTAAAATAAATGAAGATCTTTATGCATTCGGCTTATATGAGTTGGAATTTAAGTCTAATCGCAGAGATGCTGATGGGGTTGAAGATGATGAATTTGATATCCGAAAAGGCTATGTAGGAGTTGGTGCAGATTACGGAACAGTAAGTTATGGACGTCAATACGGTGCGGTCACTTTAGTATCTGACTACACGGATATTTTCCCGGAGTTTGGTAATGATGCTGCTGGTGTAAGTGCGGATCTATATGGTACCGGTCGCTCCGATTCAGTATTTAAGCTAACGACAAGCTATGAAGGTTTGAATATTCATGTTAGCTATCAGGCTGAAAACGATGAAGTGTCAACAGATGCAGCCTCTTATGGTGCGGCGGCGGACTACAAGTTGCCATATGGCTTCAAAGTTGCGCTTGGTTACAACGAAGGTGAAGGGCAATCGGGTGCAGAAGATGCAGAGCTGCTAACGGGTGCTATTGCATTTGAATACGACAAGTTTTATGCCTCTGTTTTATACAGTGATGGTGAAAACTGGGCTAAAGATGGTTCTGAAAGTAATATTGATTACACCGGTATTGAAGCAGTTGCCACTTATGAAGTAACAGATAAGCTTTGGGCACTAGTTGGCTATAACAATCTAGAGCGTGATGATGAAGATGTCGTCGATTACTACTCACTAGGTGCAGAGTACGATTTGACTTCTAATTTTAAAGCACTAGCAGAATACAGAATTACAGATGTAGACAATGAAGACGATATTCTTGCAATAGCTGCGAGATATTCATTCTAAAAAATTAATTGACCCGTCCTGATATGGGTTGGCACTTTTTAACTAAAACGCTCGATGTACTTCATCGGGCGTTTTGTATTTTAAAGCCGTATGAGGCCTCATTTGATTATAGATATCTACGGACTCTGCTACCATCGTCCTTGCTTCTTTCAGATCTTTCGGTTTCTTCAGCAAGAGCTCCATTTTGAGTATCCCATTTACACGCTCAGCTAAAGCATTCTGATAACAGTCATTCCCGTCTGTCATTGAGCAAGTCACTCTATGTTTCTTATGGATATCTTGATATTCCTTCGAACAGTATTGTGAGCCTCTATCTGAGTGGTGTATTAGCTTTTCTTCACTCTGCCGTTGCCTGAGAGCTGAGATAAATGCCCGCTTAACTGATTGAGTTTTCATGTTGTCATCCACATAAAAACCAACAATCTTCCTTGAATAAGCGTCTGTAACCAAGCTGAGATAACTCTCTCCATTTTGAGTTGGCAAGTAAGTAATATCAGCAACCCACAGTTGTTCTGGCTTCGTTGGTGTCAGCCCATCTTTCACTTTGTTTGGGTGACAGAAAAATCGATGACGGCTGTCAGTCGTTCGGTGATAGGCTCGTCTTGCTCTCACTAACAGCCGATGCTTTCTGAGAAGTTCAAAGAGCTTATCGCGACCTATTTGAATGCCCTTTGTTGCTGCTAAGAACTTCAGTTTACGCGTGCCAATGCGTGGCTGCTTCAGCCTGACTTCACGGACAAAGCCAATGACAGTATGCTCATGATGTTCACAACGAGATTGAGTTTGGCATTGCTTATAATAAGCTTGGCGAGAGATTTGTACTAACTGACAAAACTTCGTAACGCTCAAACCTACTATGGTTTTCTCTTGGACAACGCTTCTTTGTGCTTTTTTGTCACTCTAACACCATAGTCACGTTCCATAACGTTCACGACAGCTTCAAAGAAGTCGGCTTTGAGTTGAGCATCTTCGAGCTGCTTTTCAAGCTCTTTAATACGTTGCTCTGGTGTAGGAGGTGAGTTGAACTCGGTCATAGAGTCTCCTTTGGACATAAAGTTAGGTGTCCCTTTAGACCAATCTAGTCGACCATGCTTACGAAGCCAAACCAAAACCGTAGAGCAACCTTGGATGCCATACTTCTCTTGGGCTTGTTTGTAAGTGAGGCTTCCTTTTTCAACCTCATCAACTACAGTGAGTTTAAAAGCGAGGGAGTAATCGCGCTGAGTTCTTTTAGTTGTTGATTTCATAACACTCTCCAATTTTGGGGGTGGAAAGTGTCAACCTTATTTAGGACGGCACATAATAAATATAAAAAGCCTGAAACTATTTTCAGGATTTTTTATTTATCGGTGTAATTTTATAAGTGCTGATTTTCATCCATATATAATGGATTATATTGATCGTTACTTGTTAAAGTGTTTTGGATATAATTGTTTTGTTAGCTAGTCCACTGCTAGTTTTCATTTTCATATTTTTTGAATAATGATTTTTTTCTTTGGCAACAAGAAGTATCTTGTTGCCTTTTTTTTACGTCTTATGGTTAATTAAAACAAAAAGAGTTTTTTTATATTGCTATAAACGAGAAAAATATAACGAAAATTGTCAATCTTAGGTTGAGTTAATCTTCATAAAAAAGTGAACTCAATTTCAAGGGTCTTTTTCATTTAAGTGATGTGGAATCCATATGGCGAACCAAGTGAATGATAAAGCGCCAAACGACGAAATGTATCTCAATGAAGATTGGAAAAATTATTTTTATGTAAACGATAGAGGTAGGGATTGATACTGTTTATGTAAGGAGAGAGCGATTTATGAAAAGCAGTCGTTTCAATATGATTAGACACCTTTACTTTCTTAAAATAGGAAGGGCTCTAAGAAAGTAAAGGTGCAGATGATTTTTTAGTTTTTACCGCCGTCACTTGTTCTGAAGTGATAATCGAAGTTTATGATTGCACGATATTTAACTTCATCACGGTTAAGTGCGTATTCTTCAACTCTCACCTTACTATCATCGATTGCAATATCACGAGGGAAACCGCTTCCAATGATGTTTAGACGATTTCTAAGTTCATGTTTTGATAGCGTTTGGTATTCATCGACAAGATCAAACGCAGAGCTATAAGCGGCATCTTTTGTCGTAAAGTCATTGAGAACAACTTTGTTTGTAGAGTGTTCGACATGAATACCAGCAGTAGCAGATAAACTGAATAATAATAGTGATGAGAGCGTCATTAGTTTTTTCATATAGTCACCTTTTTATTTGTATTACAAAGTCAAGATGTCCAACGAATCCTTGTTAATATCTCTCGACAAAGGTGATAGTGCCATTATAGAAATGTGCTGTACATCACATTTGTGACCATTGACTATGGAAGAATTGTCAACAATAAAACTCAAGCACTTTTGACATTATGGTCAATGTGAAAAAGCGAATATCTGTATGGTTTCGTTAATAATTAAACCACTCTCGGAAACGCTGACTATTCAGTCAAAGCGTATGTTTCTTGTCGTTATAGTGACCTGCCTACAACTTAATCACTTAATGCATGCAATTCAATTGCAATGGCTTGGTATAGATTTTCATTCAGATCTTCCAGCTTAGTAACGATCCTACAAATTCCAGTGATTAAAAAGTCATTATTTGTGGTTTTTTATTCTTTTGTCGTGTATAAAAAAACTTTACAACAAATGATAAAGGAATATCCATGAAAAAGTTATTGTGTTTTGCTGCACTGGGGTTAGCTGTTTCGACGACGGTTAATGCAGACCCAATTTTAGACGACATCAAAAGTACAGGGGAGCTAAAAGTCTGCTTTGATTCTGGGTATATGCCTTTTGAAATGACAGCAAAAAATGGGCAGTACATCGGATTTGATATCGATTTGGGTAAGCAAATGGCGCGTGCCATGGATGTTAAGTTTGTTCCGGTAAACACTTCATGGGATGGCATTATCCCAACACTGTTGACTGGTAAGTGTCACATGATTATGGGCGGGATGACTATCACACCTATGCGAAATACTCAGGTGAATTTCGCTGATCCCTATGTGGTTATTGGTCAATCCATTCTCGTAGATCTCAAACATGAAGGTAAAGTGTCTAGTTACCGAGATCTCAATAGTCCAGAATATGTTGTTGCAACTAAGCTTGGGACAACGGGTGAGCAAGCGGTAAAACGATACCTTCCGAAAGCTAAGATAAATCTATACGAAACTCAGTCTGAAGCGGTACTTGAGGTTGCCAACGGAAAGGTAGATGCGTTTGTTTATGACTTTCCTTACAACTCTATTTATGTGGCGGAAAACAAAGGGCAGTTAATGCACTTGGCTAAACCGTTTACTTACGAGCCTTTGGGTTGGGCTGTGCCGCAAGGAAATCCAGATACGCTTAACTTCTTAAACAACTATTTACGTCAAATTAAGGGCGATGGAACTTACGATCGCATTTACGATAAGTGGTTTAACGACGATAAATGGTTAAAGCAAGTTAAGTAATCATTTTGTTATTGTAGAGGAGCGGCTAGCTTCTGGCTCGGTTCATCGCCAACCAAACGGTTCGCGCTGTGAAGCTAACGCTTTTCTTTATTCAAATACCCAACCAACTTTAATCAAAGTCATTCTCGGAATCACATGCAAAATAACTTTAAATCCCTATTGTGGAACGCTGTTTTTGTTCTTGTTTTGCTATCAATTTGCGGTCTTGTCTATCTGTCAGGTAAGCGAATCGATTACAGCTGGAATTGGGAGCGTGTCCTTCCTTATATTGCCACTAACGCTGCTTCATCCATTACCGCGCCTGTCGATGGGAACATCATTCTCGACGAGAATAACCAACTGGCTCTGGAGAGTATTCATGGTGATATTGTTCTTGAACTAAGCCAATATAAGTCTGTGGACGTCTATGAAGGTGATCTTATTTTTGAAGGAGATACCTTAGCAACTATAAAAGAGTGGCGCTCTGGCCCAATTTTAGATGGTGTTGTGACGACCATTAAAATCTCGCTCTGGTCACTTATCATTGCTCTAGCGTTGGGCTTAGTTGTCGGACTAATGCGTATATCCAGCAATCCGGCATTAAAAAAGCTGGCGCTTGTGTATGTCGAGGTCATTCGTGGAACGCCTCTTTTAGTACAGATTTTTATCGTTTACTTCTTTATTGGTACTGTGCTTGACCTTGAGCGTTTTACTGCGGGAGTGATAGCGCTCTCCGTGTTTACCGCCGCTTATGTCGCAGAAATTGTGCGGTCAGGAATCCAGTCAATCCCAAGAGGACAAATGGAAGCGGCGCGTTCACTAGGAATGAATTATCCCAAAGCGATGATTTATGTCATTTTACCTCAAGCGTTTAAGCAGACATTACCTCCCTTAGCCGGGCAGTTTATCAACCTGATAAAAGATTCCTCACTTGTCTCCGTGATTTCGATTACTGATCTGACAAAAGCGGGCAGGGAAGTCGTAAGTGGTAGTTTTGCCCCATTTGAAGTTTGGTTTACCGTAGCGGCCCTTTATTTGCTTCTGACTAGTACCTTATCTTGGGCAATACAAACGTTAGAAAAGAAATTGGCAGCAAGTGATTAATGGTGGAGTCATTAATGGAATACATTATTTCAGCAAAAACAATTAATAAAATTTACCCTAATGGCTGCCATGCGCTCAAGGACGTATCGGTAAATGTAGAAAAAGGGGAAGTGATTGTCATCGTAGGACCGTCAGGTTCTGGTAAGTCAACATTCTTACGGACGATCAATCAATTAGAGACAATAAATAGTGGGTCTATTATCGTAGATGGTATCGATATGTACCACAAATCTACGGATATCAATAAACTACGCGCTGATGTGGGCATGGTATTTCAAGGCTTCAACCTTTTTCCACATAAAACGGCGATAGAGAACGTCATGTTAGCACCTTTAAAGGTTTCTAAACGTGACCCTGAATCGGTGAAGAAAGAAGCAAAAGATTTGCTTTATAAAGTTGGTCTGTCGGAGAGAATGGATAATTATCCTAATCATTTATCAGGCGGACAGCAGCAGCGCGTCGCAATCGCTCGTGCGTTAGCAATGAAGCCCAACATTATGTTGTTTGATGAACCCACATCAGCACTAGACCCTGAAATGGTTGGAGAAGTTCTTGATGTGATGAAAGATTTGGCCAAGGACGGAATGACCATGGTCGTGGTTACTCATGAAATGGGTTTCGCAAAAGAGGTCGCTGATAGGGTGTTGTTTATGGAAGATGGTGAGCTTTTGGTTTCTGACTCTCCTGAGCGATTTTTTGATAACCCCTCCAATCCTAGATTACAGAAGTTTTTATCTAAGGTCTTATAATAAAAAGAAAATTTGATTGAGGGTTAGTCCCTCAATCACTTCATGCACTATTGTGGCTCGTAACGCCCGCCTCGCCGAGAGACATAGATAATGGGCTTTTTACTCGAAGTTAATGGCGATAACATTAGCTTGGTCCGAATGAAAGGTCTGGTAAATACTAGAGTGTTTAATCAGCCATTAAGTCTTTGTTCACTTTAAACATAACAATTTCATTTTGAATTGATAAAAATTGTGTTTGAATAGAGCTTATGGATGTTTGGCGGTATGGATGTCTAAATGAAGAAAGTAACAATTTTAGATGGTGGCATGGGGCGAGAGTTGAAACGTATTGGCGCCCCTTTTTCTCAGCCGCTTTGGAGTGCACAAGCGCTAATTGAATCACCACAATATGTAAAAATGGCCCATGAGAATTTCATAGACGCTGGCGCTGAGATTATCACTGTTAACAGTTATGCATGTGTTCCATTTCACTTAGGAGAGGAACTCTATGCAAAGCAAGGGGCTGAGTTAGCAAAATCTGCAGCCAAAATTGCCAGAGATGTAGTCACCAGCTCTAACGATAGAGTGCTCGTTGCGGGGTCTCTTCCTCCTGTAATGGGGTCTTACAGGCCTGAATTATTCGAGCCGAAAAGGGCACTGGAAGTGGCTTCTGAGTTATTTGAAGCTCAAGATCAATATGTTGATATTTGGTTAGCTGAGACCGTGTCTAGCCTTGCTGAAGTTGAAATTCTATCAATAATTTTAGCCAAAACAGATAAGCCCAATTATCTTGCTTTCACCTTAATGGATGACCCTAACTCTTTGCCTCGCCTTCGCTCAGGGGAATCTCTTAAAGTCGCGGTTAATACGCTGTTGAAAACAAATGTTTCAGGTATCTTTTTCAATTGCTCTATTCCTGAAGTTGTCGAGCAAGCGATCATTGATACACAAGCAGTATTGAGTGAGTCAGGTAGAGAATTGACGATAGGTGTTTTCGCAAATAGCTTTGCTCCGATAAAGCAAGCGCACCAAGCCAACGAGACCATTCAGGAAGTTCGTCATTTCTCTCCGACTGAATATCTTGAGTATGCTAAAAAGTGGCATGTGCAGGGAGCAAGCATTATTGGTGGTTGCTGTGGGATTGAACCACGTCATATTAAATTGCTAGCGACTTGGAGAGACACTCTCGAAAACGCCTAATTTTGGTGAAGCGCAGGGAAGTATGGCAAGAGGTTTTGTTTTTCATTCATCGTTATAGACAAAATAAAGGTCTTTCATATCTGGCAAAGTAACAAGATGCTTTAACTTGCTCATTACTTTGCCAGTTTGCCTCGAGATCTTTATTAATTATTTTTGGTTCAGATTAACGACAATCTTTCCAACTGTTCTCTGATTTCGCATGTCCAAGAGTGCGTTACCTACATCCTCTAAGCCGATGATCTTCAGTTTCGGTACTTCCAATTCTCCATTTTCTAATAGCTCAGACACTTCCTTTCCGGCATTAACGATACTTGCAAACCCTCTCTCGCCAAAGACATGACCAGAGCCCAAACTTATTTGGTGGAAGCCCAAGCCTTTTAAGAAGGCATCTGGATATTGAGAAGGGTCGACAGTCTTGACGAGCTCCACCATTTCTCCCTCAAAGGTTAACACCGAGGCTGCAATTCGGTCGTTATCACCGCCTACACAATCGAGTGCAACCTCAACGCCATGATTTCCGGTAATGTCCATTACTCGCTGAACTACATCTTCATGATGATAATCAATCATATGGGTTGCTCCTAACGAGGACAAATATGCGTGATTAGCTTCTGAACTAGTAGCAATGATCTGTTCAACACCAAATGTCTTTGCTAACTGAATAGCAAAGCTTCCAACGCCGCCAGCACCTCCGGCGATAAAAATGCTGCTTCGATTTGAAATATCGAGCTTGTCTACCAAAGCGCGATATGCGGTCCAGGCTGCGCAAGGTGTAGATGCTGCTAATTCAACCGGAACCTGAGGGTGCTTTATAAGCGTTCTTGAATCATGGATAGCAAATTCAGCGAATCCTCCGTGATGGCGTCTCATGTTTCCGTGATACAACACTTTATCGCCAACCTTCCAATCAACGACCGCATCGCCTACAGAGACTATTTCTCCTGATACGTCTAACCCGCCAACAAAATTGTTATCCATGTTAGTGACCATGTCTGACCAATAATGAATTTTTGCATCGACAGGATTCAAACCAACAGCGTTAACTTTAACCAATACATCAAATTGGGTTTCTAGTTTTGGTGTAGGTAATTCGGATAAAGAGAAAGTATCGTTATCTCGTTGGTAAGTTATCGCTCTCATAGGTTTTCCTTATTATTAAGAATGGTCGAAAGTCATACTAACTCAGAGGGTGCCGCTGCAATAATTATGGTTTTTTCTTATTTTGATAATTTTAGGTTATGTTTGATAAAAAGGATTCGAGATGCTCTGAAATTATCATAGACAACCAGTCTGCATAGCTAACGACATGTAACTTTATGATAAGTAATGACTAGTTTTATTATTCCATTTTTATGGAAATATTCTGTTGATTTTTTGTTTTGTTATTCTATAATTCCAGAAATATCGAAATAAAGACTTGTCTATCAGGTAAGCTTGTTAGCGAAAAATGACGAGGAGAGTAAATGTGAATACAGAAATTATAACTATGGCTAAAGAAGCGCTGGATATGTTTGCGTTTCTAGCAACCGAACTTATCATCTTATTTCTGGCAATTAGCTACATTGTCGGTGTGTTGCAAGATTTTCTAACGCCAGAAAAAATTCAATCTATTCTCAGCTCGAAAAAGGGTAAAGGTTACTTCATTGCTGCGTTGCTAGGTTCGATTACGCCTTTCTGTTCGTGTTCGACCATTCCTTTCTTAAAAGGCTTGTTGCGTGCAAGAGCTGGTTTTGGACCTATGATGGTGTTCTTATTTGCAAGCCCGTTGCTTAACCCAGTGATTATTGGTTTGTTTGTGGTGACTTTTGGTTGGAAAGTTGCGGTATTTTACTTTGCTATCGCGATGTCAGTATCAGTGGTAGCAGGCTATGTACTTGAAAAACTAGGGTTTGAACGTTACGTCAAACCAGAAGCATATCAAGCGGTAGGTTCTTCTTCGTGCGGTACTTCTTGTGGCGATTCAAGCAAGAAAAAAGAAGAAGCGAGACCAGCATCAATCTGTGGTACCAGCGCCTGCAATGAACCTACGCCAGTTGCGGCGAAAACATCTTGTTGTGGTGATGCACCAAAACCTGAACCTAAAGTGGAAGTGTCTTGCTGCTCATCAGACGGTAGTGCAACAGCGACAGTCGTGGAAGAGAAAGAACCTAGCCGCTGGGTACGTATTTGGCAATCAACTTGGAAAGACTTTAAGCAAGTGTTCCCTTATCTCATGATGGGCATTGCGATTGGTTCATTTATCTATGGCTTCATCCCGACGGAGTTCATTGCGGAGTTCGCTGGTGAAGCGAAGTGGTACGCGATTCCGGTCGCAGCAATCATTGGTATTCCATTGTACATCCGTGCAGAGGCGGTCATTCCACTTAGCGCGGCACTAGTACAAAAAGGTATGGCTCTTGGATCTGTTATGGCGCTTATTATTGGTAGTGCTGGCGCAAGTCTTACAGAAGTGATTTTGTTGAAATCAATTTTTAAGAACCAAATGATCGCTGCCTTCCTAATCGTTATCTTAACGATGGCCATGGGAGCGGGTTACTTATATACGTGGGCTTTTTTATAAAAATAACCCTCGGGCGACTGCTCGAGGGCTCCGTTTTTGTCGCCATATAGGGAAAGGGAAGTTTCCTATACCGCGCAGGCTATAAAAAGATAAAGAGGTTACTCGTAAATACTATAGGAGAAATACTTGCTGGCGATGGTTTTATGCTTACCGCTCTGGATCAATTTTTGTATTCCGCTATCGAGTAATGCTTTTAATTCTTTGTCTTGTTTTCTCACTGCTACGCCAATGCCACGACCGAACCACTTTTCCTCAGTAAACGCTGGTCCAGTAAAGTGATAGCCTTGACCTTGTGCAGTTTCAAGAAAACCAGCACTTAAACCGATTGAGCCGCCAAATACAGCATCTAACCGTCCATTGAGTAGATCGGTAAATGCCTCATCGAACGTACCATAACGACGAATATCAATATCTGGATACAAGGCCGAAAGGTACTTATCACCAATTGTGGCTCTTTGAACTCCAATAGATAAACGATTTAGGCTGCCGTCATCCATGTTGATTTCTCTATCATTTTTCATTACAAAACGAGTCGGTACTTTTGCATAAGGGACGGTGAAATCGACTTTCTTTTCTCGTTCTTCTGTGATTGTCATTGCAGCAATAATCGCATCGTTCTTGCGACTAAGGAGAGAAGGGATGATGCCATCCCAATCCATTTTTGAGATAACGCACTTTACTTCTAACTCTTTGCATAACGCGTTAGCGAGGTCGACTTCAAACCCTTCTAGCTTTCCCTCTTTTGTCGTCCAGCTAAATGGAGGGTAAGCCCCTTCAACAGTGAAGCGAATTTGTTTCCACTCTTTCGCATGGCTGAAAACTGAAAATAAGCTAATAAACAATACGACTATCCATTTCATAAACGTTTCCTTGTAACTGTTTGGAAACCAATGTTTAACACAAAGTAAGTAAATATCAATGAAAGTGCATATATGTGTGACCTTTCGCCCGCATTGTGTGAGCGAAAGGTTTTACGTGTATTACAGCTTATCTTCAATAGTTACGAGGGGAACTCTCGTTGAGACAGCGTGAAGTGCAATGTTGTGAATCATTTCATCGACCGTGGTACAGCTATCCATTAAGATCGAAACATCATACTTGTCCGCAGATTTTGAGATAGCAGTATGTGTCACGCAGTTTTGTGTCATCATTCCGCATACAAGTAACTCCGTTACATTTTTGCTTGCCAATACTTCTTCTAAACGTGTTCCTTCAAAGCTATCTGCGAAGTGCTTTACCACGATTTCGGAATTCGGCGCTAAAGCAAGAACTTCTGGGTGAATATTGGCACCGTCGCTGCCTTCATTGAAGAATGGGGCAATACCCATGGCAGGGTCGGCAATATGCTGAATATGAATCACAGGAATGTTTTGCTCATTGGCTTTAGTTATTGCTCTCTTAACATTGTCTAAAGTCGATTCTGTATTCCATAAAGGAAACTTTCCTTCTGGGAAATAGTCGTTTTGCAAATCAATTACAAGTAGGGCTTTTTGAGTCATTTTCTTTTCCTTTTATTGAGGATCATTGCGGTACGAATAATATAAAGACTTTTAGCTACCTTCTTTAGAGTCTAAAATGACACAAAAGAGTCAAAAAGCGACACTTGAAGATAAATGAAAATAGCACTCGTTAATTACCCAGATAGCTCGCAAGCCTCCGTATATGGTTTAAGCGAACTCTTCGAGATGGCAAACCGTGCGGCGGCTAAATTGGGCGTTGATGTACACTTTGAAGTAGAGATATTGGATCACTGGTCAAACACGCACTTCGATGTGAAAACAGCGGTAATGATTCCGCCTAGCGGCACTGGTCAATATTACTTAGAACCAGAGCCAGAGCTACTCGACTGGTTAAAAGTCCAATATAGTAAAGGTGCGATTTTAGCCTCCGCCTGCGCTGGTACTTTTATTCTTGCTCAAACCCAGTTGTTGACCAATAAGTCTTGTACGACACACTGGGGCTTGGCTCCTTCATTAGCGAGTCAGTTTCCCGATATCCACGTAAGACAAGAAGCCATCCTTATTAACGAAGGAACGATCATTACGGCTGGGGGTATGATGTCATGGTTGGATTTAGGTTTGGAGTTGGTTTCCTTATTTGCGTCACCGGCAGTAATGCGCCTGTTAGGAAAAATGTTGGTTATTGATACTGGTCCGAGAGAGCAACGCTTTTATCAACAGTTTACTCCAAACTTCCAACATGGTGATGAGGTAATTGTTCAAATACAGCACTATATAAACGATCATTATCAAGGAAAACTGAGCAATAAAGAGCTTGCAGAGTTGAGTTGTTTAACAGAAAGGACATTGCAGCGACGCTTTAAAAAGGCGACAGGTTTCAATGTTAACCAATACATACAAAGCTTAAGAGTACAAAAAGCTTGTGATTTACTTGAGTCGACAACCCTAACATTTGACGCAATATCATTTAGAGTGGGTTACCAAGATGTGAGCGCGTTCAGGAAAATATTTAATAGGATCGTAGGTTTAACACCGAAGTCGTTCAGATCTCGGTTCTGTTCATGAACGCCAGAAGTAAGATAATGTTGGTATTAAACATTTATAACTCAGAAGCAAACACACATATTTTTACAAGCTGGCTTAGCGTGATGAAAAGGGATAACAAGCTAAGCCAACCGTAGCGATCTTCTAAGTATTGAGAACTTTTTAGGATGCTTAAAGTGTTCTCAAATTACAACGACTTGTATAGGCCGCTGTTAATCGAAAAGCTATGTGATTTCCAAAACCAGTTTCCCAGTATGTTGCTTGCGTGAAAATACTTCTTGCGCTTGACCTATCTGGTTTAAGGGAAATGACTCCGCGACTAAGGGGCGAATTGCGTTCTGTTCGATATAGCGAACCAAGTTACCGAATACTTCTGGTGCCAAAACGGTACAACCAAATAACGCTAGGTCTTTAAGGTAAAGAGTTCTTACATCCAGCTCGACAATTGGGCCGCCTATGGCGCCGGAAACAGCGTATCTTGATCCTGGTTTTAGTACCTGAAGAAATTGTGGCCACTGCTCTCCTGCGACCAGATCAATCACTACGTCAACGCTGTTTTCTCCGAGAGTCGCCGTTAAATTTGCATCGCGAGGGATAACTTGGTTTGCTCCTAATGCCGTGATCTGTTCTTTCTTTTCTGGGCTGGCGATAGCAATGACGTATGCTCCACGCGCCTTCGCCAGTTGGATTGCGGCAGAGCCAACACCACCGGATGCCCCTGAAATCAGTACGGTATCGCTCGCTGTGACATTAGAGCGGACAAGCATGTTCTCGGCAGTTGAATAAGAACAAGGGAAGGAGGCCAAGTCGATATCCGATAAACTACTCTTCACTGCATATGCATGTTTACTGTCAACAACAGTGAACTGAGCAAAGCCACCATCACATTCTGAACCGAAGTACCAAGGCGAGCTAAGTGCTTGACTGTGGAAGCGCGTAATACATGGTTCGATGAGCACGCGCTGGCCGACTCGTGATGGGCAGATATTCTCACCAACAGCGACGATGGTACCGCATACATCGGCACCTTGGATTCGAGGGAGAGATAGCGCGTCTCCTGACCAACTTGCATCCATGCTATTGGCGTCGTTTTTAGAATACCATGCTGTTCGGGTATTGATGTCGGTGTTATTGACTCCGGCGGCGGCAACTTGGATCAATACATCATCAGGCGAGGGGACTGGCACAGGTAGATCATCGCGGTAACGAAGCATATCTGGCCCACCATGACCGATAAGTTGGACGCCTTTCATGACTTTCGGGATTGTGGTCATTGATTGTTCTCCTTCATTAGTTCTAGCAGAGTGTGTTCAGCGGATGCAAAGGCAGCGTGACCGAGAACCGGCCATGCGTTGGATAGACCTTCATGTAACAAGAAGAGTGTGGTTGCGAGGTCTTCTCGCTGACTTAGTTGGCCCATAAGCTGACGAACCGCCAATTTGTGTTGTTTTACTGCTTGATTAATCGATAGATTTTCTGGATAGGCTGCTAATGCATTGATGGACATGCAGCCATTCGGTGTAAACTCCTTCATCCAATCCTCGAGGCGAGTGAATAGGTGTAATACAGCCGGTGTTCCATTGGCAGGGGCGTCTTCGAGCAAAAAACTCAAATACCTTTGATGGCGATGCTCGAGAGCTGCAACAATCATCGCTTCCTTGGAGGGGTAGTATTTGTACAGGGTTCTCAGGCTGACTTCGCAGGCGTTTTTGAGTTGGGGTACGCTCGGCTCGGCGAAGCCATACTGACTAAATGCTTTTTCTAGGCTTGCTGCGATTTTTTCTTTCACTATTTGACATACCAGGTAGAACGTTTGTTTTACCCAAGGGTAGAATAAACTTTCTACCTCAGTCAATGGTGTATTTAAACTCTGTATTGAAAGCCCGACGTAATGCCGGGCTAATTTAAGTGATTTTTATAGATTCGGAACGTGAATCAGTGTGCCGTTGCGTGCTGCTCTCCACGCTTGTCTAGCATTCCGCTGAAACGGGTTAGTAGTAGAGCACCTAATACTACGATCGCGCCAATCCAAGGTGTGTGCATCAGCCCAGCATTGGCCACGATAAGGCCACCGCCCCAAGAACCCAGTGCAATACCTACGTTAAATGCAGCAATGTTGAGGCCGGAAGCGACGTCGACTGCATCAGGTGAATATTTCTCTGCTAGTTTGACAACATAAACTTGAAGTCCTGGAACGTTACCAAAGGCAAAGGCACCCCAGACAAGAATGGTCACTACTGCAGAAATTGGATTAAATGCTGTGACACTAAACACGAGCAATACCACAATTAGGCCCGAGAAAATCGCTGTCAGAGCTTTGATTGGCCCCATAGAGTCGGCCATCTTTCCGCCCCAGATGTTGCCGAATGCGACTGATACACCATAAACCAACATAATTAGGCTGATAGCGCTAGAGCCAAACCCCGAAACTTCTTCCAAAATAGGAGCCAAGTAAGTGAAGGCTGTGAACGTACCACCGTAACCGAGCGCGGTGATTGCGTACACCAAAAGTAGACGAGGTTGAGTCAAGACTTTTACTTGCGATGACAGCTTGGTTGCTGGTGGTTGTTTCAGATTACTCGGCACTAGCAGAGCGCTTCCTATCAGTGCGATGATTCCAAGGATCGCGACGATTAGGAAGGTTGCCTGCCAACCAAATGTCTGGCCAATCCAGGTGCCAAGTGGCACGCCCGTCACTAGAGCTACGGTGAGACCGGTAAACATAATAGCAATCGCGCTAGCGGCTTTTTCTTTTGACACTAGGCCAGTGGCGATAGTCGAGCCGATCGAAAAGAACACACCGTGTGCAAGCCCGGTCAGTATCCTTGCTGTAACTAGTGTGTTGTATCCAGGTGCTTGCCAGGCTAACAGATTGCCAAGAACAAACAGTGCCATCACAGAAAGCAGAACGTACTTTCTTTTCCAGTTACCAGTCAGCGCTGTTAAAACGGGAGCACCAACCGCGACACCAAGTGCGTACAGGCTAACTAAAAGACCCGCTGAAGGTAATGATACGTTGAGGTCGGAGGCCATAGTCGGTATCAGACCGACAATTACAAACTCCGTGGTTCCAATAGCAAAGGCGCTAAGCGTCAATGCAAGTAAAGCTAAAGGCATAACAACTCTCTCTTAAAATCATTGAATATGAATGGATAAACGAATAGCCCGTCTCCATGTCGTGTATTATTAAAGAGTTATTCGTTGCGAAAAATGGTGTTTATTACAAAATACTTTTGTTATAAATGATTAAAATGCGCAGTTAAGAAAGGGGATGAAATGTTAACCCGATCAGATGAATTAGAGATTCTCATGGCAGTTGTGGATAGTGGTGGATTTTCTTCCGCTGCTGATGCACTAGGTATTCAAGTCGCTAGGGTGTCTCGTGCGGTTAGTAAAGTTGAATCACAGTTGGGGGTAACCTTGCTGAATCGCACGACGCGCAGAGTGGAAGTTACTGAGGAAGGGCATCAGTTTGTTGAAGCGGTTCGGTTAGGTTTACTACAAATACAGCAAGCTGAAGAAGAGATCATCACACGAGGTGAATTACCCAAGGGGCGCTTAAGAGTTGATGCCGCTAGCCCATTTGTTTTACATCAACTCGTGCCGTTAATTCAGCCATTTAAAGAGGCTTATCCTGATATTCAACTCGATCTTACCTCTAATGAGGGTTTTGTGGATCTATTGGAAAAAAGAACCGATGTGGCGATACGTATTGGACGATTATCGGATTCAACACTGCATGCTAAACCTTTAGGAACAAGCCCACTATTTATCGTTGCCACGCCTGGTTATTTATCTAAACGAGGTTTCCCTGAAGCGGTGAGCGATTTGCGCAGTCATAACTTGATCGGTTTTTCTGGCGCTAAAGTGTTAAATCAGTGGCCATTACGAGGGTTTGAGATGATAGAGCCTGATACCCTATCCAGCAGTGGTGAAACGGTTAGACAGTTAGTGCTGGCAGGGAACGGCATTGCATGTTTATCTGGCTTTATGGTGAAAGATGATCTTGATTCTGGACGGTTAGTGGCATTGTTTGAATCGGAAAAAATCACAAATACTGGACGAGAACAGGTCAATGCTGTCTTCTACAAATCTTCTTCAGTCTCTAAACGTATTTCCGCGTTCATCGACTTTATTCAACCAAGACTTACTTTAAAATAACTCTATTATTGTTGTTTTAACAAAAGAGTTTTGTCGTTATTGCAGCTTTTGTTTTTCCAAGTGCCAAGCCTAGCGTGCCACCCCCTTAGTAAGGTGGCACATATTTTTATTTGATCTTAGTTAAAGCGTGGCAACACGTACTGAGCGATCTGTTCCATTGATTTCTCAATTGGTTGGCTATTACGACGGAAATGCAACCCGATGTGATTGACTCCTGCTTCTTGCATTTTTTCTAGCTCATCGCTCAAGCCATTGACTCCGGCCCGGATACCAAAATGATGCCGAACGACTGGTGCATTTGGGTTATCGACTAAATCAAGATGAATAAAGCTGGCGTAGGGTTTGTTTCCCGCTACGGAGCGCCAAAGTGCAACGCGGTGTTCATGATCATCAGGTGTGCCTGGGTAGGCGAGCCAGCCGTCTAGGTTTTCTCCTATCCATTGTGGACTTTGCTGCGCTAACCCTGCGACATAGATAGGAATATCAGCAAACTCGGGTAATAACTGTAGATCGTTACCCAGCTTATCATTTTGCGTATCTTTCAAAATCTCTACACTTTCTCGAAAAGCTGAGCCACGGCTGTCAAAGTTGGCGTTAAAAACGGGATATTCACTAGGACGGTCTCCACTAGCCACACCGAGTATCAGGCGGTCACCACTTAACTCGTTGATGGTCGCAGCGGCTTTTTTCACTAGCCAAGGTTGTCTTAACGGTAATACTATCGCTGCTGTCCCTAGTAGAATGTTGTCGGTGCACGCAGAGAGATAGCCAAGATAACTGAACGGTTCATAAATTTGTGCCGCGTCTCCAAAGTTAGGGTCGTACAACGGGACATCTCTCACCCACGCTACGTTAAAGCCTAACTTATCGGCTAACATAATACGCTGTTTATGTGCACTCATGTCTGGTACGCCGAACGGTTTTCGTTGGAGCAGCCGTTTTTTCTGGCCTTCTTGGGTCCAGTCATTATCTAGGGGGAGCTCAACACCGATGGTGAATCTGTTACTTAAATCTTTATGCATTATGAAGCCTGACTATTACTTTGAGTACTAGGAGGCAAGGTGCCTCCCTGATATTCAGGACACTATGAGATTTTTGTTGTGAGAAAAAGCGGCAAAAAGACAAAAGTGTTTTGCCACAAACAGCGGTGGTCTTTAAAGGAACTGGTGGTTCTCTACCTTGATTTCTTGCTTGATGAAGTCAATAAAAGAGCTGATCCGGCGTGAGGTACTGGCATTTTTGTAATACACCGCATGAACGGGCTGTTCGACATTATGCGTGTGTTCACTAAGCACGCCCACTAAGCGACCAGCTTGTCGGTCAGAGTAGGTCATAAAGTCAGACAGGCAAGCTATCCCCGCACCATGTAAGGCTAAACATCTTAGCGTCTCGCCATTATCAGATCTTAGGCTACTCATAATACGCAGAAGTTTGTTCTTATCATCCATGATCGGCCATTCCTTAAGATACTCCGGCTTGTTGAATCCAAGTAGCTTGTGATTGAGTAACTGATCTATTGAGGTTGGAGTACCATGTTGTCTTAAATACTCTGGACTCGCGACGATTCGAATCCGACTTTTACCAAGAAATATCGCGCGCATGGTTGAGTTTTGTAGCTCACCGATACGAAAAGCAATATCGGTTTTTGTTCCTAAAAGGCTAATATTTTCCTCATTGGAATTGAGATCGATTTCGACTTCTGGATACAAGCTCTGATATTTAGCAATGTGCGGCGTTAGTACGTGCAGTAAGAAGGGGGTAGCTGCGTTTATTCGTAGGAGGCCAGAAGGCTTATATTTCTGGCTTTTCAGTTGTGCTTCGGCATTCTCTACTGCTTCTACAATATGTCTGACTTTATCGAGGTATATCGTTCCTTCATTAGTAACATCTAACTTACGGGTTGTGCGATTTAACAAGGTCGTTTCGAGTTTGGCTTCTAGCCGAGATACCGATCGACTCACCGCCGAGACGGTCATCGATAACAGTTCAGCCGCAGAGCTGATTGAACCCGTATCGACCACGGCCATAAAGGTGCGCATTTCATCTAGAGTAGCTTTCATTGTTGAATATATTTCAAATTAGATTTGAGTATTGTTAACTTTACGGAAAATTTCTTGCGGCGTAAAGTTTTGCTTCGAATCAACTATAAAATCGATAATTCAGGAGATTTAGATGAAAGTACCATCATTTGGCGTCGGCACGTTTCGTTTAGAGGGTGAAGTAGTTAAGGATTCAGTCCGTAATGCGTTAGAAGTGGGTTACCGCGTAATTGATACTGCACAGATTTACGGTAATGAGGCAGAAATCGGTGAAGTATTGACACAGTCCGGTATTGCACGTGATGAGCTATTCATTACGACGAAGATCTGGGTTGATAACATGAACACGGAACAACTCATTCCAAGTCTAAAAGAGAGCTTAGAAAAGCTAAATACAGATTATGTGGATTTGACCTTGATCCATTGGCCTGGCAATAACAATAACTTGAACGAATACATGGCTTCATTACTTGAAGCTAAATCGCAAGGGTTAACCCGTAATATTGGCGTATCCAACTTTAATATTGACTTGTTGCAACAAGCGATAGAAGTGGTCGGTAAAGAGAATATTGTTACTAACCAAATCGAGCTTAGCCCTTATTTGCAAAATCGTAAGTTGGTCAGCTTCATGCAGGAAAACGATATTCAGGTAACGTCTTACATGACCTTGGCATATGGGAAAGTACTTGGGGACCCAACTATTGCAGGTATTGCTGAGGACTATCAGGCCACGCCAGCTCAAGTCGCGCTTGCTTGGGCTTTGTCAAAAGGTTACGCGGTGATCCCGTCTTCAACTAAACGAGAGAATTTGGCAAGTAACCTGAAAGCACTTGAACTTAATCTGGGTGAAGAGACGATTGCAAAGATAGATGCGTTGGAAAGAAATGGCCGCGAAGTAAACCCTGAAGGGCTAGCGCCTGAGTGGGATGATTGAGTGAGTTTCATGGGAAATCATTGTCTAAATGACACCTCTGCAATCGCTGACTTCCTCAGCGTTTGACGGTAGTACAACACCATAGACGATAACGGCTCGCTTGTCTGACGATAGTGCGAGCTTTTATCTTTTTGGCCTATTAGTTTACTGTATTCTCCCGGCCTTCAATTTGGCCGGGAGACGTCATTTAGAGAACAGTTACCATTCGATTGTAGAGCCATCAAATACGCGGAAGCTTCCGGATAGCTTAAGTGTTAGCTGTTCTGCGACCGAAACAATGCCTGCAACACTTTCCTCGGCAGAAAAGGTTGCGTCCTCACCGCCCATATCGGTTTTTACCCAGCCGGGATGAACTGCGACAGTTTTTACTCCTCGCGATTCGAGATTGCGTGCTGCTGATACTAGAACCTGATTAAGCGCTGCTTTAGATGCTCGATAACTGTACATGTTACCTGAACTGTTATCGCTTAAACTCGCAACTCGGGTTGAGATTCCCACGATGGTTTTGTGCTGACTTTTCGCAACGTTGTCTTGTAGGGCTTGAATTAGCAGGGCAGGTGCGACGGTATTTATGTTTAGTACTTCTAGCCATTTTTTCTGGGTCATTTCGCCAAGCTTTGCACACTCTTCGCCTAATACACCTGCATTAAGAACTAAATGATCGAGCGGACGATCCGCTAATTGAGTGGCTAACTGATCGATATCTTGTTGGTTAGTGACGTCTAGAGCCATCAGTTGAAGTTGATTGGATTGGGTTACTAGTTCATTGAGCTGCTTAGCATTTTCTGGTGAACGACAAGTTGCGATAACTTGCCAACCTTTTCCAAGGTAGTGGCGGACAAATTGCAAGCCTAAGCCACGGTTAGCGCCAGTGATTAATACAGTAGACATCGCTTCTCCTACGTTGTTGAGTTGAACAACGACCATATTAGAGGCGACGTATAAGCATGTAATCAAAACAGTATAAAAATGGCCTAGGATTCGACATTGTCAAATCTTAAAATTTGAGAAAGATTCTTGCAAAGTGTTTTAGCCTAGTGACCGTCAGTTCGGAGGCAGCACCGCTAACACCTGCAACAGCAACGACTTTACCATCCAAGTAAAGGGGGATCGCTAAGCAATTGAGGTTTGGCTCTGCCTCTTCTAAATCGAGTGCGTAACCTGATAATACAACCTGATTAAGTTCAGTTTCTAACGTGGGGGATATTTGGTTTTCAAGGCGTAATGTTCGACGAAGCTCATCATCAAAACTAAGAAAAACTTTGCCGATCGCAGATGTTGTGAGTCCTTCTCGTTTCCCTCTCGGGCTACGGATAGTAAGAGGGTTATCCTGCTCTATAGCATCGATATACAAGTACTCTTTAGCGCCACTTTGTACAGCGAGGTAAGCTGTGTTGTTAGTCATTTGGGCCATTTTTTTCAGCAATGGAACAAAATGTTGTCGGATAGCTTCGTTTTTTTGTTCAATCGGCTTAGACAGTTCATAGCATCTAAACCCTAGGCTGTAGCTATGGTTGTGTTTGGATACATATCCAAGAGAGTGTAGAGTCGCAAGTAACCCGTGAACAGTCGTCTTATTTAACTGGATCGCATTACTGATCGTCTGTAATGATAGGGGAGACTCACTCATCGAGAGCAACTCGAGGATTAGAAAACCTCGCTCTAGAGACTGAATGTTTTTTCTTGCCTTGGGCACAAAGACTCCTTGATGATGGTGTTGCATCTGAATGGCTTACTGATGCTTCCACCTATAACAAACCACTACGCTGGTGGTTTGGTTTTATTAGAGAATATACTCAGCACTTAAACTGATCGGCTCGTTGTATGCGTCCACAAGGGAGTTTTTTCCTTGCTTCTTAGCATTGTATAACGCTTGGTCTAATATCGAATAGAGCTCATCAAAGTTGGTGAGTGGCATTGAGGTTGATAGATAGGCCAGACTCGCAGATATATTCAATTGATGGTTATTAAGCGAATGTACACTCTTTTCTGAAATTGTTTTATGCAGACTTTGTATTCTAAAGGGAACGTCAATCTCATCGACGTTTTTCAATAGCAAGATAAACTCTTCTCCACCTAAACGACCCAAGTAATCTCCCTTATTAAGTTTAGCTTTAAGCGCTTTGCATACCTGTTGTAGTACTAAGTCGCCAGTCGGATGACCATACTGATCATTAATCGCCTTAAAGTCATCTAGATCGATTAATGCTAGAACGTAGCGGAAGTCTCCTTCAGCTTTGGAGGTTTGGCTTTTAATCGTCTCTATAATTGCCGCTCTGTTTAATGCACACGTTAAGCTGTCTATTTTGGCTTTTAAGCGTGTTTGTCGCTGAACCATCAATGCCAGAGCGAGGAGAACCAATAAACAGAAAACAACAAAATTATAAGTGCGTTGTTGGTCTGTGAGTTTTTCAAACTGGTACTGACTTAGAAGAGTTTCGTTGTTCAACTGCGCGACTTGTAGATCATATTCATACTCTTTTTTAGTGAGATCTAGTGCCTCTAACGCCTTGATATTACTCGCGTCTCGGTTCGTTAGTTCAATCGTCGAGTAGGCCTTGTGATGCTCCAGCGCCTTTTTGTAATCATTTTGAGCTTGGTATGCTTTTGAGAGGAGTAATTGGGCTTGCGCTTGCAATAAGGGCCTAGCGTTTTTTACCGCTAATCTTAACGCTATTGTACTGTGTTCAATCGATTTTTCGGGTGTATGGTTCTTTAAATATGCCAATCCAGCAGCCAAATGACCCTCTGTTTCAAGGTGCGTATTCTCATAAGTTTGGGCAATGTTTAATGCTCTTCCAATGTAATCTACCGCGGTATCCAATTGCCCAGAATCGGCCAAAGCAGCAGATAACCCTAAATAGGTCAACCCTTGCCCGTATGGGTAATGAAGTTGTTCGAGAATCGTTAATGCATTTTTGTAGTGGCTGATGGACTTATCGAGTTCTTTGGATTTTCTGTACATCGCTCCTAGACTATGTTCGACTTGCGCAACTTCAAGAGGTGTCCCTTCATCTTGGCGAACCAGTAAGGCTTGAATGAGATATTGCTCTGATTGTTCAAATTGCCCCAGCTCTGCAAGTAAATTGCCGACGTCATTGTAAATCCCTGAAGGATCGCTTTGCGTCGACATGTTGGCCATCAACTGTCGATACAAACTTAAGGCTTTTTCATAGTCACCGCGGTAATTGTAGTTATTTGCTACCACGCGCAAAGCAAGATCAACAGGGAAGTTTTCTTGATGCTTATGATTTAAGTGGCTCTCTAAGGATGAGCAATAAAAGTTTGCTTTGTGATAACGACCTTGTTGATTCAGCGTATAACAAAGTTGATAGTTCATCAGAGCCTTGCCTTCGGAATCGGATATTTTCTTCATTGTCTGTCGCAAAGAAGAAAAGCTATCTACTGAGGCCTCGTAACTACCATGCTTACGTTCATTTAAGGCAAGAATATATTCTGATTCTAATTGAGAAAAATGGTTGTCTAAGACTTGACTGCTGCCGTAGTAAGGCTGATTTATGTTTGACATATATTCATAAATCAATCCACTTACGTAGAGCTTTTCGCTGTCCGATTTCGCTGTATGGTAGCGATCTTGAAGCATGCTCAATGCCGACTCAGGGTTGCTTCGTAGTGTGGTTTGGTAGACAGAGTGCCACTGTGTGATATTTTGGTTTGGTTCAATATCTTGAGTGTCGCTTGCATATACTGGAGTGAGCAAAAGTGACGCAAGCAAGGGATAGAGCACGCGCATGTTTAAACGAGCCTTTAATTTAAGGTGCCTTTAAAGTTGAGTTATCATAGCGCTTTTAACGCATCAGCGTTGTGATTAAGTTGGGTGTACTAAGAAAAAGAGTAGTAAAACTATGCACTTGGTCGAGATATTGAAAGAAGAGGCATAAAAAAGAAAGACCTCAACATAAAGTTGAGGTCAGAAATCTTTAATCAATGTAAAGCTTTGCTAGATCTTGAGGCTCCATTTCTTTGCCTTCTAACTGATCGTTCCAGTTAGTTCCAACAAGAACACCATCTTCAGCAAGAGTCAAAAGCCAATCTTCAACAAAGATATCTAATGGGATTTCTAGTACAGTAAAATCTGCCCATTCTTCAACATTATGTGCTTCTGCATCTTCTTTAGAAGACCAGAAAGGCATGACTTCGCTGTTTTCGAATTCAGTTGAATCGCAAGATAGCCAACCTTCTTCATTGCGTAAACCCCAAACCAATTGGTTTTCTTTCGTTTCTGCAACAAAAAGGTCAAGGTTCGCTTGGATATCTGATGTAAGTTTGCTCATTTCAAAACTCTCGTTGTTATGACGTGGCTAGAGTAACACTAAAGTGCCGATTCCTAAAGCATAATACGGTTGTCGAAATGAGTAAAAATAAAGGAGCCGAAGCTCCTTTTCTGAGGTTAAGTATTCACTCGTTTTTGTTTGCTTTGTGCTTGCAGAGCAAACAAAAACAGGTACTTTACCTTTCTGGAAGAGTTGTGAATATTGTCCATTCTCTTTTTATCTCGCCTTTGTAACCAACGACTGATGCGGTTACTCGACGATTTAAAGCATGGCTGACTTCATCGGTCCCTTGCTGTGCTAAGTGAGTGTCACCAAAACCAACAATGCGGACTCTACTCGGTTCGATGTCGTAGCTTAGTAGGGCTTCACGGACATTGCGTGCTCGTCTTTCAGAAAGATCTTGGTTATGCTTTGAACCACCAACTTTACTAGCATAGCCGTGCAGCTCTATCGAAGTAGTAGGGTACTCTTTTAAAAAGTCGGAAAGCTCTCGGACTTGTCTTCTGAAGACTGGATTGATCTCATCAGAGTCGTTAGCAAAAAGTATCCGCACTTGCATGTTATCTGATGCTTTAATGTATTCTCCACAACCGTCGTTGTCGACCTCTGAGCCTTCAGGTGTACCTGGGCACATATCTCGAGCATTGATGACACCATCGTTATCGTCATCTTGCAAATCTGCTATTTGTTCTGCATTTGGTACAGGACGATACTCATATTCGTCTTCAGCAACAACGTGTTGAGTGATGGCGAGCATACCCAATGCAAATAGAATCTTCACTGGTTTCATGATCAGTACTCCACCTTTTCATTCCATTCTGTAGGTACATCGACACGCAAGGCATTTAACAATTGGCCAGTCGCGTTCATAACGCGGTACTTGGCGTACTGCTCTGAGTATCGAGCATCCAAGTAGTTCTTTCTCGCTTCGAAAAGTTCGTTTTCAGTATTTAACAAGTCCAGCAGAGTGCGTTTTCCAATGCGATACTGCTTTTCGTAGGCGATGACAGTTTCTGAGGCCGAATCTACGTGATCCGCTAGGAACTCTTTTTGTTGAAGTGTTAAATCTAACGCACTCCAAGATAGACGAAGACCTTCTTCTACTTGGCGGTATGCACGTTCTCTTAGGTCTTTTGCTTTATTTAGTTGGTAGGCAAAACTTTCAGCGTTGGCTACGTCACTACCACCGTTAAAGAGGTTGTAACGCATACGTAACATTGCTGTTGTCTCTTCGCTGCTTCCTTCGATACCGCTTGCATCATCACGCCATGTTTGAGCCGCTTCTACCGATATCGTTGGGTAGTAAGTTCCCTTAGATTGCTTGTATTGGAACTTTGCAGAGTCCACATCAGCTACCGAAATTTTGATGACTGGATGTGACTCGAATGCCAAGTCAATCGCTTCATCGATGGTGTAGGGAATAAAGTTTTGGTCCGCTCTTGGGAAAATCAATCCTTGTGGTGACTGTCCGACAAGGCGTGTAAAGGTGGTGTGGCTGTCATATAAGTTGTTCTGAGCTGCCACCAAGTTACCATGAGCCTTTGCTAAACGAGCCTCTACCTGGGTTAGGTCTGCTGTAGAACCGATACCTGAGTTAACTCGCTTTTTAATGTCTTCATAGATCTTCTTATGCACTTTCAAGTTATTCTCGGAAAGTGTAAGAATTTCATAAGCTTTTACTGAGTCTAAATAAACTTTCGCGACCTCTAGAGCGGTGTCTTGGGCATCAGCTAGAAGTTGATAACGGACCGATTCAGCATCAGCTGCTGTTCGATCCATATCATTAAGTGTCGCTGAGCCATCCCATATTAGCTGGGTTAGTGTCACGGTGGCTTCTTTTCTTGTCAGATCGGTTGAATCTCGCCCTGACTCTGCGGGTTTGATTCCTTCGTAACCGATACCGGCATCTAAGTCTACGGATGGGAGGTAAGCACCACCAGATGCTTCATTCACATACTGCTTGCTAACGAATTCATTGAACGCACTTTTGATGTCAGGATTGGTTTTTAATGTGTTTTCAACCGCTTGCTCTAGCGTTTGCCCAAAAGCATGACTAGCGGTGAACATACCAATACAAAAGGCGTTGGCACGAGTCCACTTCACTGTGATTCTCCTAGATAATGGTAAAAATTCTCGAGGTGATAGGGCTTATAAGTGGAATACTTATAAGGGCGTCAATAATTTAGCGCACAATAACATTAATATGCGATGAAGTAACCTGTTGATTCGCTGTTCATTTGTTTCAATTTTGATAAATCAACCTACTAAATCTGCCTAAAACTTGAATTAAGATCTCAAATTAAAGATGGAGGTAATGGCTAGAAACGAGTGTCCAGATTTTAATAAAATAAAACACTTATGCATCTGGATTCTTATTGATGTATGACACATAATTACTTCATTGAGCATCAAATTGCTGTTATTGCACTATATATTCGGGCAATATATAGCAAATTAGTATTATTAGTCAAAAACTTGACAGTTATTTAGGGTTAAGGTTTATATGGATCGTACAGCATTAGTGCCATTCGGTAATCAAGTCGTCGTAATAGGTTTGGATGGGCAGCTGAGAGTCCTTGCAGAAGGACAGCAGCCTCTACCAGGTGAAGTGATAGTGGCAATGACAGATGCTGCGCCTCAAGACCTGAAAATTCAGCTTGCTCAAGAGCAAGGTTTAAAAGATATTTCAGACGATGTAGCACAGATTATTAGTGCTATTGAGCAAGGTCAAGACCCTTCTGCTATTGATGAAGAACTCGCACCTGCAGCGGGTGAAAATAGTGGCTCCAGTTTGCAAAATAGTGCCACGATTGTACGAGATGGTACTGAAGTGCTAGCCTCAACAAACTTTGAAACTATTGGCTTAGAATCCCTCGGCTTATCTGAAACTCAAGCGTTGACCTTAAATGATTTCTTCACAACAGGTATCGAGACAAGTGGGGATGGCTCAAGTAAGCCACTTACTAATTCTCCAGTGACATTAAGCGCTGTTGAGGAAGATAGCGATCCAATCACGATAACTACTGAAGAATTACTATCGAACGTCAATATTGATGATGCCGATACTCTTGTCATTACAAACGTCACTATTGAGAGTGGGAATGGCACCTTAATTGATAACAGCGATGGATCTTGGACTTACATTCCAGAGGCTGACGATGACACTGAAGTGTCATTCTCCTATGACATTATTGATAACGATGGCGGTGTTATTAATGGCACTGCTAACTTAGATATTACGCCTGTTAATGACGCGCCAATAGCAACTAATGATGCGATTCAAACTGACGAGGATTCCCAGGTTGTAATTGATGTGCTCGCTAACGACAGTGATATTGAAGGTGATGATTTAATCATTACCTCTGCTTCTGTACCAGAAGAGCAAGGTATCGTTGAGATTATCGATGGTAAGCTTGTTTTCACTCCGGCTGAAAATTTCAACGGTAATGCAACGATTAGCTACACCATCTCAGATGGTGAGTTAGAGGATGAAGCTCAAGTTTCGGTAACAGTAAACTCAGTTAACGATGCGCCTATTGCCTCTAATGATACAACAATTACAGAGGAAGATAGCTCAGTAACGATTGATGTCCTGCCAAACGACACCGACATTGATGGCGATACGCTGTCGATTGAATCGGCGTCCGTACCTGAAGCGCAAGGCACAGTCGAGATTGTTGATGGCAAACTGGTCTTCACACCGGCTGAGAACTTCCATGGCGATGCTGAAATTACTTACACCGTGACCGATGGTGCACTGACCGACCAAGCGACGGTTAACGTCACGGTGAATGCGGTGAACGACACACCTGTGGTTGAAAGCAACCTCGCAGACCAAACCTTGGCAGAAGACTTTACGCCATACAGCATCGATCTAAACACCGCTTTCAGTGATGTGGATAATGTGGATGGCGAGTTAACGTTTAGCGTCTCTGGTAATAGCAACATTCAAGTGGCGATCGTCAACGGTATTGCTACGTTCACTCGAACCGCAGACTGGAACGGCTCAGAAGCGTTAACCTTTACTGCCACCGATCCAAGCGGTGAAAGCGTCAGCCAAACGGTGAACTTCACAGTAGCGCCTGTGGCGGACATCGTGGCAGATAAAGCGACGGTTGTGGAAGACACGCCGACCATCATCAAGGTCTTAGGTAACGACACGTTCGAAGGCAACGACAAAGTGGTGTCGCTGGATACCAATAACGGCCCAGCTAACGGCACGGTCTCGGTCAACTCGGACGGCAGCGTCACTTACACGCCGAATGACAACTATCACGGAACAGACAGCTTCACCTACATCGTTACCTCCGGTGGGGTATCCGAGTCCACCACAGTGAACATCGATGTGACGCCAGTGAATGACGCGCCAGTGGCGACCAATGACAATGCCGTTACTGACGAAGACACGCCAGTGACGATTGATGTCCTGCCAAACGACACCGACATTGATGGCGATACATTACGTATTGACTCGGCGTCTGTGCCGAGTGACCAAGGTACAGTTGAAATTGTTGACGGCAAGTTGGTGTTCACACCGGCTGAGAACTTCCATGGTGACGCTGAAATCACTTATACCGTGACCGATGGTTCACTGACTGACCAAGCGACGGTCAACGTCACCGTGAATGCGGTGAACGACACGCCTGTGGTTGAAAGCAGCATTGCAGACCAAACCTTGGCGGAAGACTTCACGCCATACAGCATCGATCTAAATACCGCTTTCAGTGATGTGGATAACGCCGATGGTGAGTTAACGTTTAGTGTCTCTGGCAACAGCAACATTCAAGTGGCGATCGTCAATGGGATTGCTACGTTCACTCCAACGGCAGACTGGAACGGCTCAGAAGCGCTGACGTTTACGGCTACCGATCCAAGCGGTGAAAGCGTCAGCCAAACGGTGAACTTCACAGTAGCGCCAGTGGCGGATATCGTGGCAGATAAAGCGACGGTTGTGGAAGATACGCCAACCATCATTAAGGTCTTAGATAACGACACGTTCGAAGGCGACGACAAAGTGGTGTCGCTGGATACCAATAACGGTCCAGCTAACGGCACGGTCTCGGTCAACCCGGATGGCAGCGTCACTTACACGCCAAACGACAACTTCCACGGCACAGACAGCTTCACCTACATCGTTACGTCAGGTGGGGTGTCAGAGTCCACCACGGTGAACGTCGATGTGACGCCAGTGAATGACGCGCCAGTGGCAAAAGATGATACCGCTGTCACTGACGAAGACACGCCAGTGACGATTGATGTCCTACCAAACGATACTGACATCGATGGTGATACGTTAAGCATTGATTCGGCGTCTGTGCCGAGTGACCAAGGTACAGTTGAAATTGTTGACGGCAAGTTGGTGTTCACACCGGCTGAGAACTTCCATGGTGACGCCGAAATCACTTACACCGTGACCGATGGTGCACTGACTGACCAAGCGACGGTTAACGTCACCGTGAATGCGGTGAACGACACGCCTGTGGTTGAAAGCAACATTGCAGACCAAACCTTGGCGGAAGACTTTACGCCATACACCATCGATCTGAATACCGCTTTCAGCGATGTGGATAACGTGGATGGCGAGTTAACGTTTAGCGTCTCAGGCAACAGTAATGTCAATGTCTCAATAGAAAATGGCATCGCGACCATTAGCCCAACGGCAGACTGGAACGGCTCTGAAGCGTTGACCTTTACTGCGACCGATCCAGGCGGTGAAAGCGTTAGCCAAACGGTGAACTTCGCGGTAGCCCCTGTGGCGGACATCGTGGCAGACAAAGCGACGGTTGTGGAAGACACGCCGACCATCATTAAGGTCTTAGGTAACGACACGTTCGAAGGCGACGATAAAGTGGTGTCGCTGGATAGCAATCACGGTCCAGCGAACGGTACGGTCTCGGTCAACCCGGACGGCAGCGTCACTTACACGCCAAACGACAACTTCCACGGCACAGACAGCTTCACGTACATCGTCACGTCGGGTGGGGTATCGGAGTCCACCACGGTGAACGTCGATGTCACGCCAGTGAACGATGCGCCAGTGGCAAAAGATGATACCGCTGTTACTGACGAAGACACGCCAGTGACGATTGATGTCCTGCCAAACGACACTGATATTGATGGTGATACGCTGTCTATCCAATCGGCGTCTGTGCCGAGTGAGCAAGGGACAGTCGAGATTGTTGACGGCAAACTGGTGTTCACACCGGCCGAGAACTTCAATGGTGATGTCGAAATCACTTATACCGTCACCGATGGTTCGCTGACTGACCAAGCGACGGTCAACGTCACCGTGAATGCGGTGAACGACACGCCTGTGGTTGAAAGCAACATTGCAGACCAAACCTTGGCGGAAGACTTTACGCCATACAGCATCGATCTAAATACCGCTTTCAGTGATGTGGATAACGTAGATGGCGATCTGAGCTTAAGCGTTGCTGGCAACAGCAACATTCAAGTGGCGATCGTCAACGGTATTGCTACGTTCACTCCAACCGCGGACTGGAACGGCTCAGAAGCATTGACCTTTACTGCTACCGATCCAAGCGGTGAAAGCGTTAGCCAAACGGTGAACTTCACGGTTGCGCCTGTGGCGGACATCGTGGCAGACAAAGCGACGGTTGTGGAAGACACGCCAACCATCATCAAGGTCTTAGATAACGATACGTTCGAAGGCGACGACAAAGTGGTGTCGCTGGATACCAATCACGGTCCAGCCAACGGCACGGTCTCAGTCAACCCGGATGGCAGCGTCACTTACACGCCAAACGACAACTACCACGGGGCAGACAGCTTCACGTACATCGTTACCTCCGGTGGGGTATCGGAATTCACCACGGTGAACGTCGATGTCACACCAGTGAACGACGCGCCAGTGGCGACCAATGACAATGCCGTTACTGACGAAGACACGCCAGTGACGATTGATGTTCTGCCAAACGATACTGACATTGATGGTGATACGCTGTCTATCCAATCGGCGTCTGTACCTGAAGCACAAGGTACAGTCGAGATTGTTGACGGCAAGTTGGTGTTCACACCGGCTGAGAACTTCCATGGTGACGCTGAAATCACTTACACCGTTAGCGATGGTGCACTGACTGACCAAGCGACGGTCAACGTCACCGTGAATGCGGTGAACGACACGCCTGTGGTTGAAAGCAACATCGCAGACCAAACCTTGGCGGAAGACTTTACGCCATACACCATCGATCTGAATACCGCTTTCAGCGACGTGGATAACGTTGATGGTGAGTTAACGTTTAGCGTCTCTGGCAACAGCAACGTGTTGGTTTCGATTGAAAATGGCATCGCGACCATTAGCCCAACGGCAGACTGGAACGGCTCAGAAACCCTAACGTTTACTGCTACCGATCCAAGCGGCGAGAGCGTTAGCCAAACGGTGAACTTCACAGTAGCGCCTGTGGCGGACATCGTGGCAGACAAAGCGACGGTCGTGGAAGACACGCCGACCATCATCAAGGTCTTAGATAACGACACGTTCGAAGGCGACGACAAAGTGGTGTCGCTGGATACCAACAACGGTCCAGCGAACGGCACGGTCTCGGTCAACTCGGATGGCAGCGTCACTTATACACCAAACGACAACTACCACGGGGCAGACAGCTTCACCTACATCGTCACCTCCGGTGGTGTCAGTGAATCCACCATTGTTAACGTCGATGTCACGCCAGTAAACGACAAACCTGACAGTGAAGACTTTACGCATGTGGCCGATGATCAGCTTACGCACGTTGTGTTTGATACCGATACGAAGCCTCTGGGTCGCGGTGACTCTCAAGATCATATCGCGGATGTTGAAGACGACTTAAAAGGCAACGATCTACATGTCCGAATTACTGAACTGCCAACCTCAGGTACGTTGTTCTTTAAAGATAGTGATGGTGAGTTGCACGAAATTAAAGAAGTAAGCGATACGCTTTATGACAAAGACAGCCTTTACTATGAAGCTGATAATGTGGGTTTCTTATTAGGTATCAAGGATCGCCCAGATACACCAAATAGTTCCGAGTCTACAACAGATTTCAATAATTGGGGGCTAAGTGAGGACGGAGGTCCATCACACTCCCGTACTGAGCATTTAGCAAATGGAGCTTCTATCACCATTTCTTCTGATAGCGGTGAGCTTGCGCAGTACAACCGCCAGGTGTCACACATCGGCAATGGTATCGCTGACAATGATGGGCAGGGTATTGAGAAAGGTGAAACGATTACGATCGATTTGTCTAATAACCCTGTGGGCAGCGTAAACCTTGGCTTAGATGGATTAGGTGGATTGTTTGATTACGGTGATGACAACGCAGCACTTATTACGGTTACATACTTAGATTCAAATAATGTCCAACAGACTCAAACGTTCGAGTTTTTGAAGCCTGAAGGCAACTTCATGCTATTCCAAGAAACAAGCGTTGGTTATGGGAAAGATCTAGCTCTTCCTGAAGGTTCGGTCATTACTCAGTTAGATTTTTCTACGAAAAATGAAGGGAACTGGGAGTTACGTTATGTAGAAGGTGTACCTGCCGAAGACAGCTTTGGATATGTGGCAGTCGACTCTGAAAATGGCGTTAGCGATCCATCTACAGTCAATATCGTTAATGAAATGCTAGATGGTAATATTGCTGAAAATGGGCCAAGCCTGTCTGTGGTCGGTGATAGCGTGACTGAGGGTGACAATGTCACGTTCTCGGTTGTTCTAAATGAAACCACCAGCACTGCCGTTAAGTACCAAGTTGATATGCTTGCTCAAGGTTCTTCAGTTGATAAGAATGACGTAAATCTATCAAATGCAACCTATACAAATGGTGTTGTTTTCTTAGGTGGTTACTTGATTGTTCCTGCAGGTATAAGTAGCTTCGAAATATCGATTCCGACTATTGATGACTTGGTTGTGGAAAGCAGCGAAACGATCGTTCTTGAGATCGGCGGTGAAACGGGGACGGCAACAGTTCTTGATAATGACAGTACAAAACTTAGCGTAGTAGATGCCGGCGATGTCATTGAAGGAACTGACGCAATATTTACCGTTTTACTCTCTAACCCTGTTCAAGAGGCCGTTGTCGTCAATCTGAAGTCAACAACAAATGATAGCTATACTGCGGAAGATGTTGATTTAGGCACTATGGTAGTGACCTATGTGGATACTCATGGTCAAACTCAAACATTAGATATGGCGCCTAATGGAGACGTTACCATACCTCCAGGTGTCGCTGAAATTAAAGTCGCAGTCCCGACCAAACTAGATAATGTCCATGAAGGTGATGAGAGCTTTGGTCTGACGGTTACGGAAATCGGTAGTGTCACCAGTAATGGTATTGCAACTGGTAACGCAAATATTGTGGATTCTGATCCTGCACCTTTAGTTAGTATTAGTGCCGATCAAAACAGCGTAAATGAAGGTGAAACGGCAGGCTTTACGCTGACACTTGATAAAGTTGCAGATGAGAGTGTTACGGTTCATGTCGAATATAGTGGCGTGGCCCAAGATGGAAAAGATTTTGTTGGCGTTCTGAGTGTTGAAGTTCCTGCGGGTCAATCTTCAGCTGCTCTTGACTTACTGACGGTCACCGATGGTATTTATGAGGGCGCAGAATCTTTCACAGTAACCATTAAAGAGGTGGATGGCGCTGATGCGAGCATTGCTTCAAATAACAGCGCAAGTGTTGTGATCGTTGATGCCCAAAGTGCACCGAAAGTGACTATTAGCTCAGATCAATCCTCAGTTGATGAAGGTAGTGATGCAAAATTTATCGTCAACATTGACCAAAAAGCAGATGAAGATGTACTGGTAACATTCACAATCGGAGGGAATGTTGATGACAAAGATTATATTGCTCCAAGTACGTACACAGTCACGATTCCAGCGGGTAAAACGTCGGCGCCGATTGATATAAAAACTCTCGATGATGGTATTTACGAAGATCTTGAAAACCTAACCGTGACTCTAATTGATACGGTTGGTGCAGATTCGACGCTTGCAAGTGACTCGAATGAAGCAACAGTCTCTATTATAGATGCTCAGCACGCTCCAGAGTTTATTTCTGGCGGCGATAGTGCTGGTGACAAACCAAATGATGATGTTTACGACTTCGGGTCAGTTAACGAAAACACGGTGAGTGGGGCCGTTATCGGCACGGTCGTTGCTGAAGATCACGATAATGACGTGCTTGTATACCGCTTTGCAGATGGCTCGAGCACTAATGGTATTTTTGATATCGACCCGACAAGTGGAGAGATTTCATTGAACAAGACAATCGATGATGTTGACTTGGGCGATTATACGCTTCAGGTTGAGGTTATCGATGGAACTGGCGGGATTGATACTGCCGAGGTAAATGTTTCTCTGGTAAATGTGAATGATGCTCCTGAATCTTCGCCTTCAGTGGTTGAGATGAATGAAGATACTCAAGTGATGCTTGATTGGTCATCATTCGGTATTAGCGATGTGGACTCTGATGTATCAGATCTATCCGTCCAAATTACAACGCTTCCTAGCGATGGCTCATTAGAGTACAGAGATTCGCAAGGCGATTGGCAGTCTGTACAAATCGATCAAGTCCTCGATAAATCGCTTTTTGAGGAAAACGGTGTTTGTTTTGTACCTGAATTAAATGAATCAGGCAGTGACAGCTTCGGCGGAAATCAAGTCGGAGATCAGGAATCTAGTTACGCTCAAATTGGTTTTAAACCGACAGATGGGCAGAGCTCTGGTCAAGAGTCGACACTGACAATAGACGTGAACCCTGTAGCTGACAAACCGAACTTAATTGCAGTGACGCCATTAAACTCATTGCCTCAACAAGAGTTTAACGTTACGACATGGAGTAATGTTCAAGTTGGTTCTAGTGATGGTATGGGGGTCAATGGAGAGACTCTAATCTCAGCGATCAACGCTCTTAATGAAGCCGATGGTACTCGATTGAGTTGGGCAAATGTGGAAGATTTAGGGACTCATGCAACCTTGGCAAATGAGGCCGTTCTAGTCACATCTCTTGTTTATCTCGAAGCTGGCTCGAGTTACGACTTTGTCGGTCAAGCCGATGATAGCCTTGCAATTAAGTTGGGTGGTACGTTACTTGATCAAGCTCGTTGGGGGAGCGACAGTGGTGATATTAAGGGAGCTAGCTTTACCCCTTCGGTATCTGGCTTTTATCCAATTGAAATTTATCACCATAACCAAAGTGGTCCGGGTAACTTTAATGTGGATGTATCCATTAATGGACAAGCGCCTGTCAACCTGAGCAATAGTAGTCTTTACGTAGTTAGTGATGAAAGTGCACTAGAAGCAACTGATATCAGAACGTCTGAACTACAAGAAGTTAATGGTGTTGCGTTTTACGAAACATACCAGCTGAACGAAGGGTTACAAGATACTGCGATACCGCTCTCTGAAATTAAAGCAAGCTTAAATGATACAGATGGCTCTGAATCACTTAAAGTCACGCTAACTGGCTTACCTGTAGGTGCGATCCTTTCAGATGGAAATAGTTCTATTACTGTCGCAACTATTGATGAAGAACTGGACGTGACAAGTTGGGCATTAGATGCACTTACTGTGACTCCACCTGCGGGCTCCCATGATGACTTCACTATCAATTTGACTGCAACGAGTACAGAAAGCTCGAATGGTGATTCAGCAGAATCTAACTTGGCGATCAATGTTGTAGTACATGAGAACTTACCGACGGAAACGGAAAGTGATTTGGGCGAAACCATAGAAGACAATACTCTACAAGGGAATGTATTGCTTAATGACTCTGACGGCGACAATATTCTGATGGTAGATCATCTTACTATCGATGGTGCTGATTACGAGGTAGGCGAAAGTGTTTCTTTGACTAGTGGTACGTTACTAGTAAACCGAGATGGTAGTTACATATTTGAACCTGCTGAGCATTGGTCAGGTGACGTTCCATTAATTAGCTATACCACAAATACTGGCGTAACAAATACACTTGATATCAATGTTGTTGCTATCGCAGATGCACCTACGATCACGATCAATGTTGGCGACTTAGTTAAACGAGATGCTATTGATCCAAACCATCACTTAGCTACATCGGCAATAAATAATACCAATACCGAAAATGAGGCTGTCGCAGCCAACCTTGGGTTGGATAATGCAGTACCTAAAATTAATACACACGCTGGTGTTGTGTTGGGAGTCAATACTGACTTAAGTGACACCGACAGCTTGTTTGTTGGGACAGATTTCAACGATGTATTCTATGGTGGCGGTGGCGATGACGTATTTGTTGGCGGTGGTAACAATGATACGTTTTATGGTGATGACGCGACCAGTCTTACTCTGCATGATGGTAAAGATACAGTCTACTTAACAGGGAACTTTGATGACTACAAAATGACCTTCAAAGACGATCATGGAGGTAAAGTTCCATATTGGATTTTATTAGATAGTCGTTCTATCGATTCGGTAAACGATCATACAGGTAGTGATGACCGAGGTGATCATTTATATGAAATTGAACGCGTTGTTTTTGCAGACAAAATTGTTGATTTGAAACCTGATGGCACTTATGAAGTGCTTCAAGATCGCTGGATTTCGGTCGATGTGGATGTTGATCTAGTTGATGTCGATGGAAGTGAGGATTTAGCGCAGACTGCTCTTGTACAAGATCTACCAGACGGTGTTGACGTGTATGTTGATGGGGTCGCAATTAAGCAAGATTCAAATGGAGATTACCCTGTCACTCTTGGTACAGATGGTAAGCTTTCCCTGGATATCAGAGTGCCATTCGATTATGAAGGCAGCTTAGAGTTCCCGCTAAGCGTTACTGCTACGTCTGTTGAAGGATCAAATAATGACGCAGCTTCAACAACTGAATCCGTTGAGCTTACAGCTCGTGACTATGTGTTGGAGTCGGGATCGCATGGGAATGATCAGATAACGGGTAGTGACGATCACGATATTATTGTTGGTGATGTTCAAGGATTGGAGATCATTGCAGGTCAGGACTACAACATCGCATTTGTTCTGGACACTTCAGGGAGCATGGGTAACTGGGTAGGAACTGCGAAGCAAGAAGTGCTAGATGTGTTTGATGAGCTGTTAAGTGCGGT
The DNA here is from genome assembly GCF_033339895.1 of Vibrio sp. 1751. Classification (NCBI taxonomy): domain Bacteria; kingdom Pseudomonadati; phylum Pseudomonadota; class Gammaproteobacteria; order Vibrionales; family Vibrionaceae; genus Vibrio; species Vibrio sp. 1751. The sequence continues at coordinate 6,615 of NZ_JAWOVM010000002.1, read as the reverse complement.
AAATCAAGGAGAGAAGCCAGGGACAGTGAATATTCACCTTAGTGAATTTGCTTCAAGTGCATCAGCGGTGATTTCTGTTGACTTGAGTTCTCTTACAGCAAGAAAAGAGTTTGTAGAAGAGTTGAATCGTGTAATTGATGATGAGGGTTCTGGCGGCACAAACTATGAGGCGGGCTTACAGTCGGCCGTTGAATGGTTCAGCAGTCAACCTAACCCTAATGGCCAAAATATCACGTACTTTGTTACGGATGGTCAACCAAATAGAGCAACATACCTCTATGGTGTAGCACCGAGTGAATTCTCGAAAGTGATTTTGGACGTCGATAATTCTGGCAAGCTTGTTACCCTGCAAGATATTGCGAGTAAAAACAATTACTCATACGGACAAACAGTTACCTACAAAGGTGATGTCGTTATAGATAGTTACGGTAAGGTTTATTCACCGCTAACAGGAAGAATCCTTGGCGATATCGACAGATATTATGGCTCTATCCGTTATTACGATGAAGGGAATAGCTCGACACAAGCTCAACACATGTATCAAGTACTAGCGGCATTGTCCTCTATAGAAGCGATAGGTCTTGGGAGTGGCGTTGATGAACATACACTCAAGCAGTATGACACTGATGGTGTGGTAGAGTCAGATATTGATGTTACTAAGCTTGCTGAAACGATATTGGGTCAAGATGTACCTCTCAAACAAGGTTCAGACACTATTCAAGGAGGTGAAGGTAACGATATCTTGTTAGGTGACTTAATTGAGTTTGGTGGTAATGAACAAGGCTTAAGTGCGATTCAATCACATGTGGCGCAGCAAACGGGTCAGGATGTGTCTACCGTTGACGGCGAAGATATACATGAGTACGTTAGAAATAACTTGGAAGAATTCAACCAAACTCACCAAGGAGATAAATCGGATAATTTATATGGCGGCGCTGGTGATGACTTACTATTTGGTCATGGTGGCAACGACATACTCGTTGGCGGTGAAGGGGATGATATTCTGATTGGTGGTTTAGGTAGTGATACTTTAACAGGGTCAGAAGGGGCCGACATCTTTAAGTGGAGTGAAGTCACTAACGATGTTGATACTGTCACTGACTTCAATAAAAATGAAGACGCTCTAGACTTCTCAGATCTGTTTGACGACTTATCTAAAGATGAAATTGGAGAGCTTCTTAATGATCTTCAATCAGGTGATCATACTGGTGATGTCGGAGAGTATCATGTAGAAGTGGCACCAGACGGGGGATCTGAGGCAAACCTGAGTATTACAAAAGGGAGCTCGACATTGGACATCCATTTTGACGGTGCAAGTGTTGATGATGTGACTCAAAGCTTAATTGCGAGTTTAGAAGCTCAGTACAAAGACATGTAGTAGCGCTAAACTGTAGTCAAATTTAAAATCAAAAAGGTCTAGCAATTTGCTAGACCTTTTATTTTTACGGTCTGTTTATTGTTGTGCTAGCTTTTTGGAAGTGTTGTGAAAACGGTCCATTCTTTCTTCACTTCACCCTTGTGGCCAATCACTGTTGCGGTTACTCGACGGTTCAATGCGTGACTAACTTGGTCTGTACCTTGTGTCGCAAGTACTGTGTCTCCATAGCCGACAATGGTAACTCTATCTCCACTAATGCCGTTCTTCATGAGCTCTTTTCTAACGTTTTCAGCGCGGCGCTTAGATAAGTCAAGATTATGTTCTGCAGTACCAGTGCGACTAGCATAACCTTGAATCTCTATAGACGTGTTCGGGTACTCTTTCAAAAAGTCGGATAGTTCAAGAATTTGTTGCGTAAAGATAGGGTTGATCACATCGGAATCGTTCGCAAATAGTACTCGAATTTGCATTTCTTGTGAGGAGTCAACGTACGAACCGCAACCGTCGTTGTCTATTTCGGCACCCAAAGGTGTACCCGGGCACAAATCTCGCTCGTTAATGACTCCGTCAGAGTCATCATCTATATGATCAGCCCACTGATCGGCAATTGGGGTATCTATGTAATCATATTCATCACCACGATCTGATGAACTGCATGCGGAGAGCATTAATGAGAGTGTAATAAAAGCTATGTGTTTCATAATTAATACTCCACTTCTTCTAGCCATTCTTTAGGCATTTCAACCCTTAATGCACTCAACAGTTGCCCAGTTGCGTTCATCACTCGATATTTGGCGTACTGCTCTGCGTATTTAGAATCTAAGTAGTCTTTACGCGCCTCAAAGAGCTCGTTTTCAGTGTTCAATAGATCAAGCAGTGTTCGTTTACCGATGCGATATTGCTTCTCGTAAGCAATTACGGTTTCAGACGCAGAGTCTACATGATCTGATAGAAACTCTTTTTGTTGTAATGTTAAATCAAGCGCACTCCAAGAAAGCCTTAACCCTTCTTCAACATTGCGATAGGCACCTTCACGCAAGTCTTTTGCTTTATTTAGCTGGTAGGCAAAGTTTTCTGAGTTCGCTGCATCACTGCCACCATTGAATAGGTTGTAGCGTAGACGCAGCATGGCAAGTGTCTCATCACTTCGACCTTTTAAACCATCAGCGTCGTCACGCCATGTTTGCGAAGCTTCAATTGAAATGGTTGGGTAATTAACACCTTTAGACTGTTTGTATTGAAACTTAGCCGAGTCTACGTCTGCGAGCGCCACTTGAATAACGGGATGAAGTTCAAATGCCAAGCCTACCGCTTCATCAACCGTGTACGGGATAAAGTTTTGGTCCGCTCTCGGAAAGATTAACCCTTGTGGTGTTTGACCGACTAAACGAGTGAACATCGTGTGAGAGTCATACAGGTTATTTTGAGCAGCAGCTAAGTTTCCGTGTGCTTTTGCCAAACGTGCTTCTACCTGCGTCAAGTCAGCAGTAGAGCCGATACCCGAGTTGACTCGTTTTTTAATGTCATCGTAAATATCTTTATGAACAGCAAGGTTGTTTTCTGAAAGCTTTAGGACTTCATACGCTTTAACAGCGTCCAAGTACACTTTAGTCACTTCAAGTGCCTTATCTGAAGCATCTGCTAAGAGTTGAAATCTAACAGATTCAGCATCAGCTGCGGTTCGATCAATATCATTTAATGTAGCGCTACCATCCCATATTAGTTGGGTCAGTGTCACTGAAGCTTCCTTTCGAGTGTAATCCGTGTCTCCTCGACCAACTTCATCTGACGGGTCTAATCCTTCATATCCAATTCCAGCATCTAGATCAACAGAGGGGAGGTAAGCACCTGATGAAGCTTCATTTATGTACTTCTGGCTCATAAACTCGTTAAATGCACTCTTAATATCGGGGTTATTTTGTAGCGTCTGTGCAACCGCTTGCTCTAGAGTTTGACCGAAAACTGGTGAAGACACTATTAAGCAACAGCAGGCTATATGTACTCGATTCCATCTCACGTTAGTTCTCCTAAAATCATGTCGCTCTTATTCTGTTTCATATTTGAGACGAGAAGTTACAAACAATGAATTTTCTTAGTGCGTATTATCAACTTGTTGATGTTTAAATGTTTAATTCAATAAAAAACAACAATCTTACTCTCTAAACTCTAGCATACGAGGCAAAGCTTGCTTGGTAAGTGGTCGATTTTTTCGTAGAAAACCTTTTTATCTTAAGAGCATAGCGGAAACTGGTTTAAATGAAGGCAAATTCTTCGGTTATTTTCCTTATTACTCTCAAAAAACTAAATCCTCTTGGAATAAAACGAAAAATTCATATTTTGTCTAAACTATAGACGTGTTTAGTGCAGTAACAAGCCTTTAATTAAACTAATACAAGGATGAAGAGCATGGATCGAGTAGCGTTAAGTTCATTGATGAGCAATGTCGTGGTTATAGGGCTTGATGGGAACCTGAGAAGTCTTGAAAGTGGTCAGCTACCTCAGCCTGGTGAATTAATTATTGAGGAAGTTTCTGATACATCAGAATTAATTGTACAACAGGTAACACCGCAAGGTAGTTCAATTAACGTTACTGATGATGTCACTGCGCTAATCGAGGCTATCGCTAGTGGAGAAGACCCTACTGCTCTTGGTGAGGATTTTGAGCCAGCTGCAGGTGAGGAAAGTGGTTCTAGCCCCCAAAATACTGGTGCAATAGATCGTACTGGCGCTGAATTGTTGGCTAGTACGAATTTTGAGACCGTCGGTATTGATGGAATCGGACTATCTACAACTCAAGCACTATCTTTGTTGGATCTTTTCAGAGTAATTAATGGCCCTGTACCACCGACTATCTTAGTTCAAGAAATATCTAGTCCGACTATCAACGAAGGTGACCAAGTTGTATTCGATATTACTCTAAGTCAAACAACTGAAGACAACACTGATGTCATTCTTTCTCTCCTTGATGGAACCGCAACAGGCGGCTCAGCTGACGAGAACGGGAGTGACTACGTCAATGAGCGTGTCCTCATAACATTTTCTGATGGTACAACAGAAGAAGTTTCAGTCGGTGAAAGCGGAACCTTTACCATTTCGATCCCACCGGGTGAAAGTGACTTTACGGTCTCTATAGACTCTATTGACGACTCTGTATTTGAAGGCCCAGAAACGTTTACGCTCTCTGGCACGACAGAAGAACAAAGCACACCTGTTACTGGGACTGCCACTATTTTAGATGATGGTAGTGGACCTGGCTCAAATCCTGATGATGATCGCCCAGCGGTAACGATGAGTGATGCAGGTACGGTTAATGAGGGTGAGACAGCGAACTTCAAAGTGACGCTGTCGAATGCCTCCGAGTCCACTGTTCAAGTCGAGCTAGGCCTGAACTTAGGTGACACCGAAGTTGGAGACTTAGGCACCTTAGAATACAACACAGGCTCCGGTTGGGTTGCAGTGCCAAACGATGGCGTAGTAACGGTGCCAGCGGGGCAAACTGAGTTTGATGTGCGTATCGCTTCCATTGATGACGCCGTTTATGAAGGTCCTGAAGATTTCAGTGTGACAGTGACTGGCATTGGTGCAGTGCAAGGCAGCGATACGGGGACGGCGACGATCGTGGACGACGGCAGTGGTCCGGGCCCTGATCCGGATGATGACCGTCCAAGCGTGACTATCTCAGATGCTGGCACCATCAATGAGGGTGAGACAGCGAACTTCAAAGTGACGCTGTCGAATGCCTCCGAGTCCACTGTTCAAGTCGAGCTAGGCCTGAACTTAGGTGACACCGAAGTTGGAGACTTAGGCACCCTAGAATACAACACGGGAAGTGGTTGGGTTGCAGTGCCAAACGATGGCGTAGTAACGGTGCCAGCAGGGCAAACTGAGTTTGATGTGCGCATCGCTTCTGTTGATGACGCCGTTTACGAAGGCCCTGAAGATTTCAGTGTGACAGTAACCGGCATTGGCGCAGTACAAGGCAGCGATACGGGGACGGCGACGATCGTGGACGATGGCACTGGGCCAGGCCCCGATCCGGATGATGACCGCCCGAATGTGACTATTTCAGATGCTGGCACCATCAATGAGGGTGAGACAGCCAACTTCAAAGTGACGTTGTCGAATGCCTCCGAGTCCACTGTTCAAGTCGAGCTAGGCCTGAACTTGGGCGATACCGAAGCCGGTGACTTAGGTACCTTGGAATACAACACAGGCTCCGGTTGGGTTGCAGTGCCAAACGATGGCGTAGTAACGGTGCCAGCGGGGCAAACCGAGTTTGATGTGCGTATCGCTTCCATTGATGATGCTGTTTATGAAGGTCCAGAAGATTTCAGCGTGACGGTGACTGGCATTGGGGCGGTGCAAGGCAGCGATACGGGTACGGCAACGATAGTGGATGATGGTACGGGTCCGGGCCCCGATCCGGATGATGACCGCCCGAATGTGACTATTACCGATGCTGGTACCATCAATGAGGGGGATACAGCGAATTTCAAAGTGACGTTGTCGAACGCCTCCGAGTCTACAGTTCAAGTCGAGCTTGACCTCAACTTAGGCGATACCGAAGCCGGTGACTTAGGTACCTTGGAATACAACACCGGAAGCGGTTGGGTTGCAGTGCCAAACGATGGTGTGGTGACCGTGCCAGAGGGGCAAACTGAGTTTGATGTGCGCATTGCTTCTATTGATGATGCGGTGTACGAAGGTCCAGAAGATTTCAGCGTGACGGTGACTGGCATTGGGGCGGTGCAAGGCAGCGATACGGGTACGGCAACGATAGTGGATGATGGTACGGGTCCGGGCCCCGATCCGGATGATGACCGTCCAAGCGTGACTATTTCAGATGCTGGCACCATTAATGAGGGTGAGACAGCCAACTTCAAAGTGACGCTATCGAATGCCTCCGAGTCTACAGTTCAAGTCGAGCTTGGCCTCAACTTAGGTGACACCGAAACCGGTGACTTAGGCACCTTAGAATACAACACCGGAAGCGGTTGGGTGACAGTGCCAAACGATGGTGTGGTGACCGTGCCGGCAGGGCAAACTGAGTTTGATGTGCGCATTGCTTCCATTGATGATGCGGTGTACGAAGGCCCTGAAGATTTCAGTGTGACGGTAACCGGCATTGGCGCAGTACAAGGCAGCGATACCGGTACGGCAACGATTGTGGATGACGGCAGTGGTCCGGGCCCTGATCCGGATGATGACCGTCCAAGCGTGACTATTTCAGACGCTGG